>JBEANU010000256.1:0-2594 GCA_041165265.1 Bacteroidota bacterium
CTGAGATACTTTTTCATAACCTAATTTTTTTAAAGCAATCCCAACATTCCGCAAGTTTACCTTTTTGCTTAGTTCTTCTAAACGGAGTGTAATATCTGTTGCAGTTAAAAAAACAGCTTTCTCCATTTTTCTTTCGGCAGGATGATAATAACGGATAATTAACTCTTCTTCTAATGTTGTTTTCATATAGTTTTCTTTATTATTTTTTTCTGAATAGTCAATTTCTTCTTTTGTTAAGGTGAATTTAAACCCATTTTTTAACAAATGGTATGCTTGCGTCCATACTTTATCTATGTCAATTTTTTGATTATAACCATTTTCGCCTCCTTCATCATGTAAAATAGATGTTATTTTGATAATTACCCATCGAACATTACCTTGTTCATCAATCAAAAACTCTTCTTTATCCGCAGTTCCCCAAAAAGTCGTTCGTCGCGGCAACATCGAATTGTTGCGGTCATAAATTAGGCGTTCATTTACCGTTTCTTGAGTAAAAATTGCTTTCATTTCTTTTAATTCAGATTCTCGAATATTACCAATATCATCTAAATTGGTAATGAAATTTTTAGCAATAGACAATCGTGCATCTTTATCGTCCCTGTTTCCAATATTCGGATTTTCATTAAAATACTTCTTCAGCATAGGCGGCACCAAAAAGCGAATAAATTTTGATTTTCCTGCATTTGTGCCGCCAAATAACACAATACATTGTTTATTGTAGTTGACAAATCCAGTAGCACAGGCGCAGTTACGGACTAATGCTTTTGTAAACATGGTACGCCACCACATTTTGTCTTCCACTTTTACAAATTTCGCTAAATTACCAATGTGGTCAATGCCATCCCATTCAGGTAATGATTTAAAATAACTTACGAATGGATCATGGTCAATCACCTGTGAACTACCTAAAAAAGCCTTTAGAGACTGATCAACAGATTTAAAACTTTCATCCAAAAGTTCATCTATCAAATCCCATTCCCGCAGTGTTTCCCAATTTGTGACACCTTGTACACAATATTCAATTGTATTAGCAACAATATTTCGCCGAAATTCATAATGATGCTTCAAATAATTTTTGATTTGGGCATTCATGGATTTACTGGGCATTCGGTCACGTCGAATTTGTCGATATTCCTCAATTGTTAATATCTTCTTTTTTTCTTCCGCGCTTAATTCCCCTCCTTTCTGTTTTTTGGATTTAACTATTGGCTCTTTTTCATTTTTAAATGCCTCATTTGGCAAAATTTTATCTTCCTTTTCGCCTAAAATCGTTCTTTTTGTTCTTCTGTATATTGCACTTTCGCAATTTTGTATGCTGATTTTACCGTACTCGAAATTTCTTTAATTGTAAAATCCGATTCAGCAAATTTTGTTGCGTAACTTTCTGCATCTGAAATTGATATATCATTATTTTTAAATCGCATCGCCAAATGAAATAATCTATCATTCCGCCCTTCAAAATAGCCTTTCAGTTGCGTATCTAATTGATTCATCAATTCATTGACATCTATATTTTTTTTAATACTATTTTTTTCAAAAATCTCTTTTGGACGCGGCGTTTCAAAAACAACGCTTTCAAGATTTAAGTAAAAATCCTCTTTGCTTAGGTGCGTGTAATAGAAAAAACGAGACTCATTTTGGCACGTTGAATCGAAATGAACCCCCTTTTTTTTGTCTGTTGTTACACCTAAATCATTACATAATGCTTTTAGAACATGCGTATAGATAATGCGATGTGTTTCATAAGTCGCTGATACCCATACAAATATGCGTAATCCATGACCACTTGGAGATGGAAATACAGCAAAAACATAAGGCAATGTAGTTAATTTTTGTTTTAATGAATTGGCATCTTCGATGGATTTGCAACCATCCAAATCGAATACAAAACAAGGCACATATTGAAGGCAATTTTCTTTTTTGTCGTTGCGATAGGAAAATTCACCAATTGAAAAGCCATTTAATTGTGATTTCTTTTCCTCATACGCCTTTTTCGCCTCTTTTTTACCAATATCCTGTTCTAAAAGGTGCTTTTGGTAATAATCAGCCATCATGCGTGAGGATGCAAGTTTTTCAAGGTCATCTGAGACTATTTCAAAAAATAGCTCGTTGAGCGTGATTTGCTTTTGTGGAGTAGGATGAATGCCGCGATAAATCGTGACAGGAACGTTTAAACGCGCATCGGAATCATGCATCAATGCGCCGAACTCTAACACACTGGGTGTGTCAGTCGTTATTTTTTTCATTTTTTTGAAAAAATGTGCAATTTCACAACATCTATCTCAGATTGTCGTAATTTTGCGGTGTATTAATTTTTGTTTCGGGGGAAAGCCCATTCCCCGTTACGATTTGAGTGGCAGATGGGCGCGCCATAAAATGATATTTTTAAACAAATATCAAGTCGGAATCCGAATAGTCAGATGTGCCAACGTCTGGCTTTTCTTTTTCCAGCGCAAATATATATTATTTCCGTAAAAAAAGACTTTTTGCTTGTTCTGTAAAAAAATGAATATCCGTTTTTTTACGAAAAATCGCATAAAAAAAAATGATAAAATTTTTTACTCATTTGTAATTTGTCGGTGTTATAAAAACAA
>JBEANU010000257.1:0-5297 GCA_041165265.1 Bacteroidota bacterium
CGCAGGTTATAACAATGGATATTGGAACGGATATAATAATGGTTATCAAGCTGGTAGCTATTCAAACAATAATAATTATTACAATAATCATCATTACTATTATTATGGAAGTCGAAATAGCGCAGGAAGCTCAACAGGATTTCATAGTGGAGCACATTACGCCACTAATCCTACATCGGTTTCAACTAGCGGAAGAGGGAATACGATGAACAATCATCATTTTAATAACGGAGAAATAAGAAATGAGCCTCGAAATAATCGTGTAGAAAATCATCAAGGAAGAAATGATATTTCGCCAAGAAATAATGATGTTCCGAACAGAAATACAACTCAACCTAATAGAAATTTTGAGTCAGGAAATTCAATACCACAAAGCGCTAATCAGGGCGATGCCACTGAACCAGTTCGAAATAATTTTCCTCACCAAAACCCTGCAAATGTTGAACAAAAACCTGTGAGAGGGCACCATAGTCGGGGTACAAGTTATGATTTTGAACAAGGAAATCAACAACCAACTACTGGAAATTCAGCACCACAACAAGCACCAAATAATAACGAAGGCAGACCACATAGATGGACTAGAAATCAACCCAACGACAATAGTAATACACCTTCTCAGCCTCGTAACTATCAACGAAATGAAGATGCTCCGCAACAATCACCAAGGAATTATCAAAGAAATGAGTCATCATCGCCACCTCGTAATTATCAACGTAGTGAGGCTCCAGCACAACCACAACAAGCACCTCGAAATTATGGAGGCGGAAATCAACCAGCCCCAATTATGAGTTCGCCTAGTGGTGGCGGCAGAGCAAATGGCGGTGGCAGTTTTGGTGGAGGTAGAAGTAACGGAGGTGGAAATTCAGTAGGTGGTAAAAGAAGATAGTTGGCGTTCAAAAAAAAACAATTTAATTTTATATTTAGTAAAATGAAAAAAAATATTTTTTTATTGGCTATAGTATGCTTTTATGGTATTACAAAAGCCGTAGCACAAGATGAATCAGATGTTTTGAGATATAGCCAAATTCAAGGTGGTGGCACAGCTCGGAGTATTTCATTGGCCAATAGTACAAGTAGCTTAGGAGGTGATTTTAGTAATGCATCAAATAATCCGGCTGGGTTGGCTTTATATAAAAGTAGTGAGTTTACATTTTCGCCTGCCATTGATTTTGGTACAACAAAGTCCAACTATTTAGGTGTTGATAATACGGATAGATTAACCCGATTTGGTTTAACGAATTTAGGTATTGTATTAAAAAATAATTATTCAATAAAGGGTAAAGAAGTTACAAAAGGCTGGACAGGTGTTGCCTTTGCCTTTGGTGTGAACAAATTAGCATCATTTACCAATGCAACAACATATACTGGGTTTAATAAATTCTCATCTATTGGCGATAAATATGCTGCTGATTTAAGTGCAAAAGGTGTTGGGCCAAGTGCTGCAATGTCAGCTGATCCTTGGGGTTCAGGATTAGCATATAATAGTTATTTAATAGACGCTAATTCAGTTATCGATTCAACCCACTATGTAGCATCAAATGCTGGAGGCCACGTGAATCAAACAATGAATAAAATTGCGAAAGGCGCAATTAATGAAATGGCTATAAGCTTTGCTGGCGACTATGAGCATAAATTAATGGTAGGTGGCACATTGGGTATACCTTTTATTAATTACTCACAAGAAATTAATTATACTGAAAGTGATGATTCATTATATCATCCTAATTTCAAAAATTTTAATTCAACATCAAGTATTACAGCTTCAGCAACGGGTATAAATTTAAAGTTAGGCGCTACTTATTTAGTGAATGATGCTATACGTTTAGGGATGGCGCTTCATACGCCAACCTATTATAGTTTTAAAGATGTAGGCACAATTGCCATGACTACTGAACGGGAAGATTCAATTGTTAGAGGATCACATTCTGAATCAACAACAAATACCATACAATATAGCATTACAACACCTTGGAGGGCAATTGGAAGTGCAGCATTTTTATTTAAAAAATTTGGATTTATAACCGTTGAATATGAATTTGTAGATTATTCAAGTGCAAGTATTCGTTTTGATAGTAAAAACTCATCTGATATTATAGCTGCTTCAAACATGAATAGAAACATCAATAAGGGCTATGCAACGGCATCAAATTTAAAAATTGGTGCTGAAATAAAATTGGATATTTTTGCCATCAGAGCAGGTTATGCAAATTACGGCACACCACTTAAATCATCAATTGTGAAGGATTATAATTTATCTAAACAAGTGCTTTCATTTGGTTTTGGTGTACGTGAAAAAGATTATTTTTTTGATATGGGTATTCAAAAATCAATGAATAAAAATATTGATATACCATATTTGCAAAATAACGCTACTTCGTATGCAGCCACATTAAATTCTCATAATACTTTGGTAGTGGCTACAGTTGGGTTTAAATTTTAATTTATTTTATTAAGGTATTAATTTACCGTAATTTAACTATAAAAATCAGTAGAAAAACGGATAGTAATCGTCTGTTTTTCTGCTGATTTTTGTTTTGTTGAAATGATAGATATATCAACACAATAAATATCCAACTTACTAAAACAAATTATTTATGAAACAGCGCTCCATTGCAATTTTTAGCCGTCATCGGTACAAATTAATTGGGTACATTATCATCTTTTTGATATTACAAGTAATTTCATTTAGAGCAAATTCGCAAGGTGTTGGTATTAATACACTTTCGCCCAAATCAACATTGGATATTAATGGTTCAACAGGGTATAAGATTGATACTGTAACATCAAGCATGGTATTAGATTCTATGAAATGTTTTGTTGTAGGTAAAAATGCATCAAATATTTTGCTCACACTTCCATTGGCAAATAAAATGAAAGGACGCTACTATTGTATTAAAAAAATGGGAGCTGGCAATGTAACTATAATGCCTTCAAGCGGAAATTCTATCGAGGGTAATTCAATGATTTCACTATCCACAATCGGACAAATTACAAGCATAATAAGTGATGGAAATTCAAAATGGATTATTCTTTCAAATGCAGTTGTATCCAACACAATTGCCGCAGCAAGTTCATCCTCTACAGGAAGCACAACAACAGCTTCCGGATGGGGTTTAACAGGTAATACAGGAGTTGTAGATGGAACAAATTTTATCGGTACTACAACTAGTACACCTATTAGTTTTAAGGTAAATAATATTCAAAGCGGTAGAATTGATAATACTAATAACAATACATTTTGGGGTTTTAGTGCAGGTGCAACAAGTAATAATGCCACCAATAATACTTTTATTGGAAGCTTATCGGGTGCAGTAAATACCGCTAATGCAAATACTTTTATTGGATTTAAATCGGGTACTTCAAATACAACAGGTGGCGGAAATTCATTTGTAGGAACTAATGCAGGTATGCAAAATAAAACTGGTAATTATAATGCCTCTGTTGGTTTTAATGCCTTACAAAACAATAATTCAGGAAATAATAATTCAGCTTTTGGCTTTTCAGCATCCATGACAAATGCCACCGGAAGCAATAATACAAGCGTTGGTTATGGTGCTTTACAAATGAATAGGGCAGGAAGCAACAATACAATTATTGGTAATCAAGCTTTAGATGCTGATAGTGCATCTAATAATCAAATATCAATTGGAAGCTATACCAATAAAGCAATTGTAGGTGGTAGTAATAATATTTTTGTTGGAAACAATATTGATAATGGTAATGGTTCTACAAAATATTCAGGCATCACTAATTCATTAATGATTGGTCATAACTCTGGTTTTAATAACCAAGCAAGTAACAATATGTTTGTTGGGAACAACGCAGGATATAACAACACAACTGGTACTAAAAATATTTTTATTGGCTATCAATCGGGTAATAATTCAACAACAGGAGCAAATAATATTTATAGTGGCTATCAAACGGGTTACTCCAACACCACCGGAACTGATAATGCCGCTTATGGTTACAATGCTTTATACATGAATACTATTGGTAATCAAAATACAGCATTTGGTAAGCAATCATTAAACAATAATTCATCCGGTAATTTGAATGACGCAAATGGAACGATGGCATTATATTCAAACACTACAGGAAATAATAATGCAGCTTCAGGTGCAAACGCTTTGTATGCTAATACTGCAGGTTCAAATAATACAGCAATGGGTTATAATGCTGGCAATTCAAATTCAAGTGGAAGCAATAATACATTTATTGGTTCAGGTGCCAATGCAAGTAGCGGTGCACTAACTAATGCAACAGCTATCGGTTACAACTCAATAGTGGGCACTAGTAATAGTATAATATTAGGTAATGCAGCAAATGTAGGCATCGGCACTTCATCACCTACTGCGCCATTACATATCTACAATGGAAATTTATTGATGAGCAATTCAGTAGGTACCATGTTTTTATTAGATAATACATCTGGTACATTGAATGTTGGTGGTGGTAATCAAGATGGTAAATTGGTAATGAAAGATGTTAGCGGAGCTTTGAAAAATAATTTTACAACAACATCAGGTGCAGTAAGTTATTTGAATAATGGAGGCAATTTTGGTTTAGGAATTACAACGCCCATTACAGCTTTACATATTTCAAAAAATGATTTAGGCAAAAGTTTGATTACGCTTCAAAATGGCAATGCATCAGGCTTTTCAGCTATTGATTATCTAACTTCTACAGGTACATTAGGTATGCAATTAGGGTTCGGAAATTCAAGTTGTAGTGGTATTTATACCAATAAAGCATTTCTTAATTCAAACGGGAATGATATTTTATTAAGCCGTAGTACCTCTACATCTGATTTAATTGTACAAGGCTCAACAGGTAATGTAGGGGTTAATAACGCAGCTCCAAAATCAACATTAGATGTCAATGGTTCAATGGGTGCAAGTATTGTAGTTGCCGCCAATTTAGTAGCATTAACACAAGCTAATTATACTGTAATTTTAAGTAATGCAACAGCCAATGTAACTTTGCCTTCAGCATCTTTAAATCCTAATCGAATTTATAATATTGTAAATAACTCAGGCAGTGCACGTACAATAACAAGTTACATAGCAATTGGAGGAATTACATCAACAACAGTAGCAATAAGTACCGCTATTATGATACAAAGTAATGGTACAAATTGGTATCAAATTAAATAAAAAAATGATAAAATTACGTTGAAATGCTTATTGAATAAGGCTTTTGATAAATGTAATTTTGTTTAATAATTAGTTTTAAATTTAACACAACATCAAAATAAAATGAAAAGTATTTACCAATTTGTTTCTGTTACAATTGCA
>JBEANU010000258.1:0-4182 GCA_041165265.1 Bacteroidota bacterium
CGCATGGAACTGTTCATCAAAATTAATTTCAGTAGGTAATTATTTGAATAGAAATAACTATCAAACATGGCAAGGCAATACATTTAATTGTGATAACCATCAAGTTGGCAATCATTACCCATCAAGTAGCAAAGGCCCTACACGTAATGGTTTGAACAAACCTGATATTTCAGCATCAGGTGAATGGACACAAGCTGCCAATGATTTATATTGGTTGAATTGGGCTAAAACAAATAACCCCAACTCATTAGCCATTGATACAATGCATGGGCCACATAAAGGCACATCAGCAGCGGCTCCTGTGGTAAGTGGTGCGGTGGCTTTATATTTTCAAAAACGACCTACCGCTAGCTATTTAGATGTAAAAGCTGCACTTACAACTTGCGTTTTAACTGATAATTTTACCGGAACTTCATTACCTAATAATGTTTGGGGTTATGGCAAATTAGATGCTTTTAAAATGTTGAATTGCCAAGGTTGCACCAACCCAAGTATGAGTAATTATAATTCAATGGCTCAAATAGATGATGGTAGCTGTGTTTACCTTGGGCCCATCCCCTATTTCAAACATCCAAATTTATCTTATTGCACCAATGATTCAATACATTTAATTGATAGTTCAAGCAATAATCCTAGTACATGGAATTGGGTTTTTGATGCTTTCGCCAATATCCAAATTTCAACTGCAACAAACCCTGTAATTACTTATAGTAAAGGCGGAAAGCATTATATCAACTTAACTGTAAGCAACAATTTTGGTAGTAAAACTTATGTTGATTCAATTTGGGTTACGGCAACACCATCATCAAATTTTACCTTTGTTGATAATGTTTGTGTGGGATATAATTCTATTATTTCGTATTCAGGATTAACTACATCAAGTGCTGTTTATACCTATACATTTGGTGGTGGTGTATCTACAGGTAGTAGCAGTGGCCCATATTTAGTGAATTGGGCAACACCTGGCGCAAAAAGTATTACTTTAAATGTGGTAGATAATGGTTGTGTTTCATCATCAGCAAATACAATTAATGTAAATGCAATTCCGGTTGCTAAATTTACTTTTACAAAAATAGGAACGGCTGCATCCTTTACCAATCAAAGCACAGGCGCTACAACTTATAGTTGGGCTTTTGGTGATGGAGCAAGTTCAACATCACAACATCCAATACATTATTACACCATAAATGGAACCTATGTAATAACATTATTAGCTCAAAATGGTAATTGTGTAAATACTTTTTTAGATACTATTTATATCACTTCGGCATCGGGTATTGAAACCAAAATAATTGAAAAAGAAGATTTAATTGTAAATCATAACAACACCACTTCTCAATTACAAATAAAGTGGTTAGGTGATGCTTCACTTAAAAATATTGAATTGTATAATATTCAAGGGCAATTGATTTATAAACAAAAAAATATTTCAGCCAACATTTTACTTATCAATACATCAAGCTATGCATCAGGTATGTATTTGGCTAAATACGAAACTGAAAACGGAATTATTATTTCAAAAAAATGGAGTATTGAAAGGTAAAAGCAGAATTCAAAATACTTTTACTAAAACAAAAACTCTAAAAATAATCACTCTACAACTTAAATAAGTTTGCCGAACTTTATTTTAAAAATGCTAATCACTTTCAAATTTTTAGAATATTGATTGAGGAAGTTCGCCCAACTTTTGTGAACAAATTTAATTTATACAATGGTCCATCCACCATCCACCATTAAATTATGACCAGTGATGTAAGCCGCATCATCACTCAATAAAAAGGCGATAGAAGGTGCAATATCCTTGGGCAATCCCATCCGTTTTAAGGGGACTTTTTTGTTATAATTTTTTACAAAGCTTTCATTTTGATGATCAAAAATTCCACCTGGCGAAACTGTGTTTACTCTTATTCCAAACTGACCATTAGCAGAAGCTAAATACCGAGTTAAATTAACAATACCTCCTTTTATAGCTGAGTAAATAATTGCATTGCCCATTTGTGTTCCTTCATAAATTGAAAAGTCAGGAGCCTGCACACCATATATTGAAGCCAGATTAACAATGCTTCCAAAGCCTTGCTGTTTCATTTGTTTGATGATTTTATTACAACATAAATAATATCCATTTAAATGCATATCCACATTTTTTCGCCAACTTTCAAAAGGCAAATCAACATCAGGCATGCCCCAATCGGCCGTTCGTGGATAAGCGTTATTTACCCAACCATCAATTTTGCCATGCTTGGCAACTATAGCTGCAATGCAGGTTTCAACTGATTGTTCATTGGTTATATCTAACTGATATTGGTCGGTATCTAAATCAGTTTCTGTTTTTACATCAGCTTCAATTACCTTGAAACCTTTGCTGCGGCAATGATTTACAAACTCTTTACCAAGCAAACCTTTTGCTCCGGTGATAACGATTATTTTTTGATTCATAATTTTTTTGTTTCCCACTAAGTAATCGAAATACTAAGAATATTTAAAAAACTTCGAGGCTTTGAGTCTTTGTGGCTAAATAGTTTTTACCCTAAACATATTTTTAAAACTTCATTTGCTTCTACCAAATTATTCATTGGTTGTTCTTTTTCTTTCAAACAATTGATAAAATATTTCATTTGCTCAACATAAGTATACAATGCCTGAACACTATATTTTTCAATAGTTTCATTGCCTTTTTTTATTTCGTGATTGGCTAAATCTATTACCCAAGTTTCATCTTCGGCAACAATTTCAATTTGTCGTTTGGTATCTTTTCTAAAATAATTTAATGTGATATTGGCAGCAAAATTTTCGTACTCTAATTGATAGTTGGCATAATCAACGGCATCAATTTTTAAAGATGAATTTGACCTCAAAATTTTATGTGCATTTATTGGATTGCCGAACAAATAATAGCAATAATCTAATTCATGAATCAAATCTAAATGAGCACCACCACCCATTTGGGCTTGTGCACTATAGTTTTTTCTGAAGTCAATTCCACTTCGCCAATCAGGTAAATAACTTCCACAATAAATAGTTACTTCATTTATTCTGCCAATAGTTTTCAAATTATTTTTCAACCAAACGATGCAAGGATGAAACCTTAGATTGCAAGCCACATAAGTGATTGGCGTTTTTAAATCAATATTTTCTATTTGATGAAATAATGGTTTTTCAATGAATAAAGGAATGTTTTTTTCCGAAAATTCTTGCAAAGTTTTATAATGTTCAGATGTTGGATTGCTGATAATGATGAAATCTAAATCGGTAGGAATTTCATTTTTTGAGGCAATAGAATGAACACCATTTACTTCTTCAAATTTTTCGGATGAACGTAATGCAAAAATTTCAACCACAGTATTAAGCTGCTGCAAGGCCGCTACATGCTTTTTTCCGATTGAGCCCAAACCAATGATTAATACTTTCATTTATAGGTGATAACAGATTTTAAAATAAAAAGGTGTTACCTAATTTTGATAACACCTTTCAAAAGATTTTGTAAATTAATACTCTTCACTCCCTGCTGAATCATCAGCGCTATATTCATCATCACCAAATTCATCTTGATTTTCATCATCTGATGCATCAGTATCTTCGCCTTCTTCGCCCATTTCATCTGTTTCAGAGGCATCATAAATTTCTTCTGTTTCAAATCTTTCCACTTCCTTTTCAGCAATTGGTTCATTGCCATATTGCTTGGGTGCAATGCCTTCAGTTTTAACAATTCTTGGATAGGTTTCTTTATTAGTAACTTCTGTAACGGTCATTAATTCTATCAAAAAATTCCATTCAACTGCATAATCATAAACATAAATAAATTTTTGATGTGGGTCATCAATAAATTGTGCTAAAGGAATTTTCGACATTAATTTAATCCCATCTTTTTTATTTAATGAAATCTCTTCGCCCATTACCCAGTTATCATTTGTGCTGTAAAATGAAGCTTCATGTTTATTATCAAACGCAAAAGCCTTTAATATAATATCATTAAAATCTGAAAAAAATTGAGCTGGTTTTAACTCAACATCTCTATAAATTGTATCATCCTGCTCTAATACAACTCTGAATTTATAAACTAACATAAGCGTAGATTTGGTGTTATTGATACAAAGATAAAAAAGATTAAAAATCAATCAAAAAAAAGAAGAATAAACTTGATTTAAAAACTTAAATATTCATCCATCAATTTTTGTAGAAATG
>JBEANU010000259.1:0-2993 GCA_041165265.1 Bacteroidota bacterium
AAATTATTCAACAATTTTTTATTGCTTAGTCGAGCTCATATCCGCCAAAGGCGGACACAAGTTCTCCGCCTAGGCGGACGCTACAAAAATCAAAGCCCTGAAATTTTTTAGGGCTTTTTTATTTTATGGAGTTTGTAGTTTATATACTTTATTCGGAAAAATTCAATAAAACATATGTTGGTTTTACTTCTAACTTAATTGGAAGAATGAAATCGCATAATGAATTGGGGCATGATTGGACAAAATATTTTAAAACAATCATTTGAGAGAGAATTAGTAAAGTAAGTTTGGCGAACTTATATTTGTTAGAAGAACAATTATCAAAAAAATTAAAAAAAATGCACCACCAAATAAACTATAAAATTGCAACTGACGAAAGCATTTATGAAAGTCTGTATCGATACACACCAGCCATAACTAAGCTGTTGCAACAAAATTATAATAAAATTCAAGATAACCCTTCACCCAAAAAAATGATTGAAAAACTGCTAGCAGATATTGTGTTATACCCACATGTGCCGCAGTTTAAAAATCAATTGCAAATAACTTATGTAAAACTAAAAATGTATAACAAAGCCATTGAGATGGATAATTACATTTTAGCCGAACATCCCGATTATTTGTTTGGCAAGATCAACAAAGCCTTGCGGCATTATGACAAAGCCGAATATGCTGAAATGCTGACATTGCTGGGCGAAGATTTAGATATTCAAAAACTATATCCTTATCGTGAAATATTTCACAGAGAAGAAGTGATGAACTATATGATGTTAGCCACTTTGTACATCAATGCTACAAAGCATGATTGGCAACAAGTACAAACCCGATTAGATATTATGAATGAGATTGCACCGCATCATCCTGCCATAAAACAAACTAATGATTTGATGATGAAACTCAATTTAGAAGCCGCAAAACAACGCTTTGATGAAGAACAAAAAACTGCACTAAAGCCCAATTTTGCATTTGTGCAATCGTTGCCAACTACCACTACCAAACCTGCTTTGCAGCATAAAATTTTGTATGACTTGTATGATGATGTGCCATTGATTGAAGATGATTTTTATGTCAAAGTACAAGCAATAAATACGAATGAATTGTTGGTTGATTTGCAAGCAATAATTAATGATAGCATTGCCCGATTTAAATTTATTGAAAAGAATTTTGAAACTGAAGATTCTAATTTCATCATGCACACCTGCATTTTATTGGCTGATGTGGATCATCCTAAATCATTGCCCATGTTGTTGCAGGTATTATTGCAAGGCGAAGAGTATTTAGATTTTTATCTCGATGATTTTATAACAGAATCATTTTGGAGTTTGTTATATCGGCAATCAGAAAACAGGATTGATGAATTGTTTGCTTTTTTGTATTTGCCCAATATTTATACATATTCAAAAACTGAAGTAGTTGAAACTATTGCGCAAATAGGATTACATCAGCCCATTTTTTTGAAAGAAATTGAAAAACAATTTTACCAATTAATCAATCATTTCATTACCCATTATGAAGATGAAACTTTGATGGATAGCATTGTAAATGCAGCAATAGCAGGTCATGTAGTTGATTTGCAATTGAAAGATTTATATGGGTTGATAAAAATAATGTATGATAAAAAATTAATTGCACTATCATTTGCTGGCAGTTTTGATGACCTTTTGAATCTTGAATTTGATTTAGATACCTCAAAAAGAGAGGTAAAATCAACTGAAACACTAAATGATGAAATACGCAGTTGGATAATGAGTGATGATGAAGAAGATGATGATTGGATAGAAGATATTGAATCCATTTTTTCATCACCAAAAATTGGCAGAAACGATCCATGCCCTTGTGGCAGCGGAAAAAAATATAAAAAATGTTGTGGAACTGATTAGTGAAGTAAGTTTGGCGAATGGAATTATTGCCAATATAAAAACTGGCTTGAGTGGTTTTGAGAAGATGCTGAAGGAGTTGAGTTAGACAATTAGCATACATTAAAATAATTATTGTTACCTTAAAAGCTAATCAATCACTACAATAAGTTTATTCCGTATTTTCTTCAACATTCCTTCTTTATTTTTTTTCATCATTTTTGCAAATTGTTTAGCATAAGGATGAACTTCATGATGTCTTTCACTCCACAAAATTATTTCTACCATCACAGGTATTAAATCAATTCCTTTAACAGTAAGCTGGTAAAGCACTTTAGCTTTGCTATCTGGATGTTTTTGTTTAGAAATAATTCCGGTTGATTCTAACAACAACAATCTATCCGCCAATATATTGGTAGCAATTTTTTCTTCTGAATCTAAAAATTCGCCATAAGTTTTTTTTTCATTGAACATTAAATCACGAATAATGAGCAATGACCATTTATCGCCAAAAATATCTAACGCAGTACTGATAGGGCATTCAGACCTAAATTCAATTTTCTTTTTTCTTTTCACATCACAAAATTAAAAAATTACTTGCAAATTGCAAGTAATTTGTTTTATCTTCGTTTCTCAAAATTTAAATTCTAACAACATGGCAAATGCATTAAACTGGTTTGAAATTCCAGCAAAAAATTTCGATAGAGCAAAATCATTCTATGAAAATGTTTTAGGAATCACCATTGAAACTATGCCACATCCAATGTATAAGTACGGAATTTTTCCGGCTGGTATGGAAAAAGGTGAAGTTGGTGGTGGCTTAGTGCAAGGCGAAGGCTTTGAGCCATCAACCACTGGCGCAGTGATTTACTTTAATGGTGGTGAAGATTTATCAATTCCACTTTCACGAATTGAAAAAGCTGGTGGAAAAATTGTGATGCCAAAAACTTCGATTGGTGGCAACGGATTCATGGCTCAATTTATTGATACAGAAGGAAACAGAGTTGCATTACATTCAATGAAATAAAAACTAAACCACATGAGCAAACTACAAGCACACAACGAAGCTATCATTAATGCGCCTATTTCAAAAGTTTGGGTAGCTATTACTGATATTAATTTGTTGCACAAAATTAA
>JBEANU010000260.1:0-3077 GCA_041165265.1 Bacteroidota bacterium
AATTGTAATTTTAAAATAAGAGTTTAAAAATAGAACATAGTTTTCGCAAGCAAAAAAACTATCTAGTTATGTGGTAAAATGTTTTACCATTTACAATCAATCCAAAGCCTTTCAGTACAAAACTGAAAGGCTTTTTTTAGGTAGAAAAATTAAAATACCGCCATTAAAAACAGCAATAATCAATTTACTAAAACCATTTCATAAAATTTACAATATTTTAGTTTTATAAATTGTAGTTTTGTGTTATGAATACAGTTGCAATAGTAGGCCGACCAAATGTTGGCAAATCAACCCTTTTTAATAGATTAACAGGTAGCCGAAAAGCTATTGTAGATGATCAAAGTGGGGTAACACGAGATAGAATTTATGGTGAATCAGAATGGAATGGGCGTACATTTCAAGTAGTTGATACCGGTGGATATGTAAAAAGTACTGATGATATTTTTGAAATTGAAATTAAAAAACAAGTTGAAATTGCCATACGTGAAGCGCAAGTAATTTTATTTTTATTGGATGTAACAACCGGCATTACACAATTAGATGATGAAATGGCGGATATTTTACGCCGTAGTAAAAAACCAATATTGGTATTGGTAAATAAAGTAGATAATTTTAATAGAACATTAGAAGCTGCTGAATTTTACTCATTAGGTTTTGAAAATGTATTACAACTTTCAGCCATAAACGGAACCGGTACAGGTGAAATATTAGATGAAATCATTTCATTATTGCCCAAAGAGGATGAGCCTATTGAAACCGTTTTACCTAAATTTTGTTTATTGGGTAGGCCTAATGTGGGCAAATCATCACTACTGAACGCCATGCTTGGGCAGGAACGTACAATAGTAAGTAATATAGCCGGAACCACTCGTGATTCAATACATACACACTACAATTTATTTGGGAAAGAATGTATTTTAATAGATACAGCCGGTATCAGAAAAAAGCAAAATGTACATGAAGATTTAGAATTTTACTCCGTAATACGAAGTGTAAAAGCAATTGATGAATCAGATGTATGTATGATGATGATTGATGCACAAGAAGGTATGCTTCAGCAAGATTTACACATTATCAAACAAATTGAAGAAAAAAAGAAAGGATTAATCATATTGGTAAATAAATGGGATTTGGTTGACAAAGGCACCAATACTCATATTGAGCATGAAAATAAAATTAAAGATAAAATTGCACCATTTACTGATGTACCTATTTTATTTATATCAGCCTTAGAAAAAATTAGAATATCACGAATTATTGATACCTGCTTGCAAGTAGCTGAAAATAAAAAAAGAAAAATTACTACTTCAAAACTAAATGATGCCATACAAGAAGCAGTAAACTCAACCCAACCACCAGCACATCGGGGGCATTTAATTAAAATTAAGTATGCTACACAATTGCATCCGGCGGCTGTTCCTACATTTGCCTTATTTTGCAATTACCCTAATGAAATTAAAGAACCATATCGTAATTATTTGGAGAAACAATTGCGTAAAGCATTTGATTTTACTGGGGTGCCGCTATATTTATTCTTCCGTGAAAAGTAATACCAAATGGTAATAGTTTATTCAATTTTAGTGTGCTAAAACCGTTGTTATTACTCTAAAATAGGTAAGGATAAATAATTTTTAAAAAAATATGTTATTTGTTTGCAAAAATGTGAACCAAAATATTACCTTTGCCCCCGAATTATAATTCAATAACATTCAAAAAATTACAAATTAAAGATGAAAAAATTAGCATTACTTATGGTTGCTGGCGCTATGTTCGCTGCATGTAATCAAGCTGCAAAAGAAGAAACTAAAGCTGCTGATTCAACAGCAACTACTGAAGCTGCTGCTGTTGTAGCACCTGCTGACTCAACTATGCACACTGATTCTACAGCTACTGCACCTGCAACTGAAGAAAAGCACTAATATATTTATATTAACTTTTCTTTGCAAAGAACTTAAAGCACTAATCATTACGATTGGTGCTTTTTTGTTTTTAGGGCTTTATTGTAATGAAATGTATTTTAAGGCAGTAGAAATGGCGTTTTCTTAAAAAAACATCGGTACAATTCAATAAGATAGCACTTGAGTTAGTGTTATGGATAAAAAAAATGCAATCAATTAAGCCGCTTCATTATCAACCTTAAGTGAGGTTATTTTTTTGTAAAAAGGCAATAAATCTTCTGAAAACTGCGTATCACCAATATTCACCATATTGATGATATCAATCAAACAATTAATTTTATTCTCTAAAGTAAAAAATTTATTAATTACAACAATTCGCTTATCTTCTAAAAGGCAGTGCCCAGCATTAAAATTACCTTTTTCATAACGTACTATGAACCTAGCCTCTTCTAAAATGCCTTCTAATTTTTTTAAAGTACCAGGGTTATATTTAAAACTCATTATTAATTTAATTATTTGATAGTGTTGTGGTTTGGTGTAGTTTTGCTTTTACAAATTAACGCTACATGAAAAGATATTTGATGATAATGTTATTCACATTTCCACTTTTTGCAAAAGCACAGGAAAGTAAAAATTTTTTTGAAGCAGGTGTATTATTTGGCTTTAATGCTGCCCAAATTGATGGGGATAGATTATTTGGATTTCATAAAGTAGGGCTGAATGCAGGTGTGTTTGGCGGTTTTCCGATACATAAAAAAAATTTTTATGTAAGGTTTGAATTGCTGTATTCAAAAAAAGGAAGCCGAATGACAAATTTGGATATCAATAATAATCCAGGCAAAAATTACATAGCTACATTAAATTATGCTGAAATTCCGGTTTTGATTTCGTATCGAGATAAAGATGGTAAAACTCAGTTGGGTTTAGGTATTAGTTATTCAAGATTATTTAGTGCTACTGAACAAATTGATTTTTTAGAAACACCTAATGCTATTAATTATTTTAAAAAACGTGATTTATGCTATGTTGCCGATATTAGCTTTATGGCAAATAAAAATATTGGCGTTGGGCTGCGCTATAATTACTCTATGTTGTATATCAGGCATTTTGCCAACTATACTTACAACGGAGCTACACTTATAAATCCGTATTTTGGTACCAACCAATTTAATAATTACA
>JBEANU010000261.1:0-10541 GCA_041165265.1 Bacteroidota bacterium
CTATGGATATAAAATGGTATCAAAATTCAAATCATCAATTGGCAATACAAATTCAATTTGATGCCCACCAAATTGAGCCTATATTTTGGGCTATGAAATTGCCTTTTAGATTATCGTATTATACAAGCGGAGGACGTGTAGATACTTTAATACATCTTAATTTTGAAAATAATAATTCAACTTTTGATATTGTTTTAAATCATAAAATAGATGAAATTTATTTTGACCCAGATTGCTGGTTTTTAGTTAAAAAAAACGTGCAACATACACCTGAGGCAGGTTTTAATGACAATGCTGAAATTCAAATTTTTCCTAATCCTGCGCATTCTGAAATTTATTTTAATCAAGCTAAATATCATATAACCGAAATTAATTTTTATGATATTGCTCATCGATTGATATTTGCAGCTCCTCAAAAAAATAATTTTATCCATGCTAATTTTTCTGAAAATTTGGGTATTGTTAATATTGAAAATTTGCCCACAGGTTTTTATTATATTCAATTTAAAACAGCCAATCAACTTACCTATTATCAAAAATTTGTAAAGCAGTAAATGTAATTTCACCTACCAAGTTTTACCATTCGCCTATTTTTGATTGTGTAGCCTATATGCGCCCAATACATTTGCATAAAAATTATACAAATGGAACCATTTAATCAATCTAACAATTTTAATAAATTTAATTGTATGCCATCCGAGGCTGAACGCAAACGTGGTAGAATAATAACAGGAATAATGTTTGTGTTAGGCGGATTGCTGTACATAGCCGATCAAAGCAAATTAATTACATTGCCAGATTGGGTATTTAGTTGGAAAATGTTGATGATTGCAGTTGGATTAATTATTGGCATCAAACATAATTTTAGAAGAATGGGTTGGATAATACTTGTGCTGATTGGCGCATGGGGCATTGTATCTAATGATTTATGTATGAATTTAGATTTATCTAATTATTTTTTGCCAGTAGTTTTTATCATTATTGGGTTGATATTTATTATTAAACCCAAACGCAGATTTCATCCTTCATGGCGTAAGCATTGGCAGCAAAATCAAAATTTCAATATGAATTCAAGCGATTCGTCAACAGAAGATTTTATTGATTACAATGTAGTTTTTGGCGGTGTTAAAAAAAATGTAGTATCAAAAAATTTTAAAGGCGGTGAAATAAATAATGTGTTTGGTGGAAGTGAAATAAACCTTACACAAGCTGATTTTAGTGGCGTTATTACATTAGAGATAAACAACGTATTTGGCGGCACTAAATTAATTGTACCATCACATTGGCAAATAAAATCGGAAATTACAGCGGTAATGGGCGGTGTTGAGGATAGAAGAAATATTCAACCCAATTCAGGAATTGTACCAGATAAAATTTTGGTAATCAACGGAAACACTTTTTTTGGCGGCATTGATATTCGTAACTATTAAAATTATTTTTTATGAATTGGTATTGTACTAAATTAATTTTTAACATCACTATTAATCAAACTGAAAATTGCAAACAATTTGATGAGCAGTTGAGATTGGTAGCCGCTAATACCCCAAATGAAGCATATTACAAAGCAAAATTAATTGGCGAAAATGAGCAAGTAAGTTTTGTGAATAATAATAATGATTATTTGCAATGGCAATTTATAGATGTATCGGAAGTGAATTTGCTAACTGAAGTTAAAGATGGAATGCAATTATATTCTACTACTTTTGAAACTAAAGATTCAGAAGCATATATACAAAACATTAAACTAAGAGGATTGCACATCAGCAACAAATCTGATTTAATATCAAATCAAATTAATTGTAATTGAAGTATTTTAAAAAATATTCGATAACGGCATTATTAACAGTGCTGTTTATGATGTGTACACTTTTTTTTTGTATGCAGTTATTTATTTTAAAACACTTTAGAAATGAATGGATATGGGCAATAATTGATTCTGCAATTTCAAATGGCTTACTTTTTTGCGCTACTTTTTTTATAGTAATTCGTGAAAAATATTTTTACTATTCATCGCACCCATTCCGAAAAAATACTTTTTTTAGATTCCTCCGAATTATCATCACACCTCTATTTTTTAGCATAATTCAGTACTTAGTATTACAAAAATATTTTAATCAAAACATTGATTATACTGAATTTATTGAACAATCAGCCAGCATTAGGTTTGTGTTTAATTTAATTACACTAATAGCTTATTCAGCACTTTGCTGGCTATGGATGTACTTTATTGATCAACAAGAAATTATTGAAAGAAATACAGATGCCGAAGCATTATTAAAAGAAGCAGAGTTGGCAAAATTACGGCAACAATTACAGCCTCATTTTTTATTTAATAGTTTAAATTCAATTAGCGCATTAGCAGGCTCAAAGCCAAATGAAGCCCGAAAAATGATTCAACAATTAAGCGATTTTTTAAGAAGCACTTTGCGAAATGAGGAGCAGCAATTAGTTGAAATTGAATACGAATTACAACATTTAAATTTGTATTTAGAAATTGAAAAAGTGCGATTTGGTAATAGATTGCACACTGAAATTATTTGCACGGATGAGTGTGAATCAAAAAAATTACCTTCCTTATTATTGCAACCTTTGGTTGAAAATGCTATTAAATTTGGATTATATGATACAATAGATAATGTAACTATTCGTATTTCAATAAATTACGAACCAAATTATCTTGTAATTCAAATATCCAATCCATTTGATTCAACAACATCAAAAGCTAGCAAGGGTGAAGGATTTGGATTAAATAGTGTTCACCGCCGATTACATTTGTTATATGCTCGTACTGATTTATTGCATGTAATTGCAACTGAAAATTTATTTACCGCCATTTTAAAAATACCACAATAAGTATGATAAAAACTGTAATTATTGATGATGAGCCATTAGCAAGAAGTATTGTGAAAGAATACTTACAAGCACATCCACAATTTGAAATAATGGAGGAATGTGGCGATGGATTTAGTGGTGCAAAGGCAATACAAATTCATCAACCTAATTTGATTTTTTTAGATATTCAAATGCCAAAAATTTCAGGCTTCGAGATGTTAGAAATTTTGGATAATGAACCTTCAACTATTTTTACAACAGCCTTTGAAGAGTACGCCATTAAAGCATTTGAAGCCCAAGCTATTGATTATTTATTAAAACCATTTAGTAAAGAAAGATTTGATAAAGCCATTGAAAAATGGATGGCGAATTACAAAAATAATACCGCTACAAATTCTGTTTCTTTTAATGAGTTGGGTAGCAAACAGCCTGATGAGCACCAAAGAATTGTAGTGAAAAATGGAAGCAATATTCAAATAATACCAACTCATGATGTTTATTATATTGAAGCCTATGATGATTATGTGAAAATATACACAGCAGGTGGTATGCAGCTTAAAAAAAAGACACTTACTTATTATGAAAATACATTGGATAATAAAGAATTTGTAAGAGTGCATAGATCCTTTATTATTCAATTAAATCAACTCACCAAGGTTGAGCCTTATGATAAAAATAATCATGTAGCGTTGTTAAAAAATGGTGCAAAAGTTCCTTTGAGCCGGGCTGGATATGTGCGGTTAAAAGAAATGTTAGGCATCTAATAAAAAATAATTATAATGAATATGAAGACTAGTGTTACTGAATACGCTGCATACTATCAACAATATATTGATCATGTAAAAAATGATGATTTGAATGAGGCTTTTGAATCATCAAAGTTGAGTTTGCAAACATTTATCAAATCAATTCCTGCTGTAATGGCTGATTTTAAGTACGCCGATAATAAATGGACGGTAAAACAATTGTTGCTCCATTTAATTGATTGCGAAAGAATTTTTGCGTATCGTGCTTTATCAATTTCAAGAGGTGAGCAACAAAATTTAATAGGTTACGATGATGAAGTGTATGCCGCAAATTGTGGCGCTGAACACCGCACTTTAATTTCAATAATTGATGAATACTTAGTTGTAAGGCAATCAACAATTTTATTATTTACTAATTTTACGGATGCTCAATTACTAAAAATGGGATGGGCAAATAACACCAATGTTTCGGTAAGGGCTTTGGGGTTTGTGATTTTAGGACATGAAAAGCACCACTTTAAAGTACTTACAGAAAAATATTTATCATAAGTTGTAATTGAATATATTTGCAAAACTGTGGCAAATACTTACGAAATAAAATTAGATCATTTTGAAGGTCCGTTTGACCTTTTACTTTTTTTTATTGAACGAGATGAATTGGATATTCAGGATATTCCAATTACAAAAATCGCAAAAGATTTTTTAGATTTTATTCATAAAATGGGTGAAATGAATATTGAATTAGCTAGCGAATTTATTTTATTTGCTGCTACTTTAATGCGAATAAAAGCTAAAATGCTATTGCCCCGAAAAGAGAAAGATGAGTTTGGAAATGAGATTGACCCTAGAACTGAATTGGTTCAAAAATTATTGGAATATAAGCAATTTAAAGCAACATTGCCTGAACTGCAATCGCTTGAAGAAATACGAATCAGGCAAGTAAAACGAGGTAATTTAACAACAGAATTAGCAATTGTTGCCGAACAGTTTAATACCGAACATGAAATTCATTCATTAACTTTATTCAAATTATTAAAAGCGTTTGATAAAGTTGTAAATAGATTTAATAATCAAACGCAGCCAGTGCAGCATACAGTGGTTAGATATAACTATTCACTTGAAGATTCAAAAAGTTATTTGCAATCCATCACTCGTCAGAATAAAGAAACTTCATTTGAAAAAATGTTTGAAATTTGTCAGGATAGAATTCATGCAGTATTTCTTTTTTTGGCCATGCTCGAATTAGTTCAATTAAGAATTTTAACATTAAAAATGGGTGTTGGTTTTAATAGTTTTTACTTAGCACCCAATGAAAATTATATTGCTGAGGGCGGTGGATTATTTTAGTTGGAATAGTATTCAGCTAAGCCTTCAATAGGCGATTGCTTTACTAAGGCAATTTTTAAATTATATTTTTGAGCTACTTCTTTTAACTCATTTTCAAAATAAAAACTAATACTTCCGGTGGCATAAATGCAATTATTAGTTTGATTATACGCCATAATTATTTCTTCAAATAATTTATTAAAGTGTTTTTTAACAACACTACTTATATAAAACTCTGAATGATTATCAATAGCAAATTTGGCGAAGCTGGCTAAATATTTCCCTACCTTATTTTCTTGCAAAATTTGTTTAATAAAATCGGATGATGTAGGTAAATTAAAGGTTGAATTCATTTTTTGTGCTAAAATTTCTGGCATTTTATTTCGGTAATAATCAGCTATTAGCTGCTTGCCAATTTTATTACCACTGCCTTCATCACCTAATAAATAACCCAATGAAGCTATTTGCTCAACTATAGAATGACCATTAAAAAAACCTGAATTAGAGCCTGTTCCAAGTATTAATATTAATCCTTTTTTATTTTTGGCTAAACCTTTTGCTGCACCCAATAAATCACTTTCTACTTCAATTTTATCCACTAAAAAAACATCCTCTAAACAGTTTTTTACAAATTTTGTTTTTTCACCCGGTGTGCATCCTGAACCATAAAAATAAATTTCTTGAATTTTACCTTTTGGTAATTTTGATTTTAATTCTGTTTGCAAAATAGTGCAAAATGATTCTGCTGAATTGAAATAAGGATTTAATCCTTGTGTTTTAAAATAAAGTTTTTTTTGCTGATTAATTAAGCACCAATCTGTTTTTGTTGAACCACTATCTGCAATTAATTTCATAATTATTCAGGTTTATAATAATACGTGTAACGATGACCGGCAGTGGTTATTCTGAACCATAATTCAACTCTTTTTAATTTTAAAATCTCATAGCTATGCTCGGCA
The DNA here is from genome assembly GCA_041165265.1 of Bacteroidota bacterium. GTDB lineage: Bacteria > Bacteroidota > Bacteroidia > Chitinophagales > CAIODY01 > CAIODY01. The sequence continues at coordinate 5,864 of JBEANU010000261.1, forward strand.
TTTGCCACTTTTTGATTCCCATTTTGAGTAATTGAAATTTCATTAAATACCAAGTTATAATGCTTATAACCAAAATGCCATTTTCCTTTGGTAACAGTAGTTGATTTTTCTGAAACTGTTTCTTTTTGATAGCTTCCATCACGATTGATGCTGAGTTTACTTTTTGAAAAAACATTGTGATAAGCCTGCGTATAATCAGTATCATCCACAAAATATTTATCAATTACCCAATCATTGGTTACTCTTTCTTTTTTGGTAAGTAAACTTAACGATGGTCCTTCAGCATATTTTTTGCAAGCCCCAAAAATTATTAGAACAATTATCAGAAACAAGGGTAAATACTGAAATGATTTTTTCATGTATATTTAGCTTTTAAATATTTCAACAAATCTAAAAATAATTACGTATGACGTTTAGAAAAATTTGCACAATAGCTTTTTTATTTATTACATTATTTATAGTTCAGAATAAAGCATTTGCTCAAAGCATAACATTAGAGAGTGTTTGGAAAAATTTTGAATACATTCCAAAGTCAGCTGGTGGATGGAAATGGTTGAAAGACGGAAAAACTTATGTTGAAATGACTTCTAATTTTTCCATCGTTAAATATGATGCCGCTTCAGGCAAAGCAATTGATACTTTAATGCGTTCTGCTGTTTTAACGCCAAAAGATTCCACAAAAACTATTAAGCCTTTTGGTTTTGAAATCAGCGATGATGAAAAGAAAATTATTTTATCTACCGAAATGGAATCTATCTATCGTCATTCAACCATGGAGAAGAATTTTATTTATTTCCGTGATTCTAAAAAACTGGAAACATTGAGTGGTAAAGGGAAACAGCGTTATGCTCAATTCAGTCCTGATGGAATGAAAGTGGCTTATGTCATCAACAATAATATGTATTATGCTGATTTATTAGCAGATGAAATTACCGAAGTACAAATAACCAAAGACGGTGAAAAAAACAAAATTATTTATGGCGCAACTGATTGGGTATATGAAGAAGAGTTTGGCATCAATCGTGGATTTTATTGGAGCCCTGATAGTAAAAAAATATTATACTATCGTTTTGATGAAAGCAATGTGAAAGAATATGCATTGGATTATTTTGAAAAAAATAATTACCCACGAAATGAAAAATACAAATACCCAAAAGCTGGGGAGGATAACTCGGTGGTGAGTTTGGAATTATTTTTTCTAGATAAAGTAAAAATTCAAAAATATGAATTGCCTGAAGTAGCTCAGGAATACTACATTCCAAGAATAGGTTGGGTCAATGATAATCAAGTATGGTTTGAAAAATTAAATAGAAGACAAAATGAGTTAAGACTTTATATTGATAGCATTAATGATTTTAAAACTGGTAGAATATCATATATTGACCCAATTACAGGGAATAGTTCTTGGGCTTTTGATTATATAGTCCGTACTGAAACCAATGATGCTTACGTTGATGTAGAAGCGAAAAAAGATTGTCCAATTTTTATTAATGGTGGCAAGCAATTTATTTGGATGAGTGAGCAAGATGGTTTTAATCAATTGTATTTGTATAATACAGATAGTTATGGTTCGTTGGTGAAAAAATTATCTACTTCTAATTATGATGTAACAGATGTTTACGGTTACGATGAAAAAACGCAAACCATTTATTATCAGCAAGTGGGTGATAAACCTTATTATAAAGTATTGAGTAGTTGCAATATTAATGGCAATGAAGAACGTGATTGCTTCAAAACATTGACTGGTTGGGCTTCTTATGAGTTCTCTCCTACTTTTGATTATGCTATTCAAACTACTTCACATATCAATGTGCCGCCAACTTATACTTTGTTAGATAATCAAAATAAAATGATTAGAGTATTAGAAGATAATGCTGATTTAAAGAAAAAATTAGCCACAAAAAATCTTCAACCATCTGAATTTTTTAGTTTCAAAACTGAGGATGGAACTGAATTATATGGGTATCAAATTTCAGCATTATTGAAAAAGAAAAAAGACAAAGCACCTGTATTTATGTATTGCTATGGCGGACCAAATTCAGCCCAAGTTGAAGACCATTGGGGTGGCATGAACTTTATGTATTTTCAATTTCTAGCTCAAAATGGTTATGCAATGGCTTGCGTTGACAATCGTGGAACAGGCAACAGAGGTGAGGCTTTCAGAAAATGTACTTACATGAATCTTGGTCAAATTGAAACACAAGACCAAATCAGTACTGCACGATATTTCAAAAAACAAAATTGGGTAGATAGCAATAAAATATCCATGTTCGGTTGGAGTTATGGTGGCTTCATGGCTACCAATTGCATGCTTCGTGGCGCAGGTGTTTTCAATGCTTGTGTGGCTGTTGCGCCAGTTACCGATTGGCGTTTTTATGATAACATTTATACCGAACGATACATGCGTACGCCAAAAGAAAATGCAATGGGTTATGCCAACAATAGTTGTATGAAATTTGCTGAAAACATGAAAGGACATTTTTTATTAATGCACGGCGGTGCTGATGATAATGTGCATACTCAAAATACTTTTGAGCTCACCAATGCCTTGATAAAGGCTGATAAACAATTTGATGAATTTATTTTTCCTAATAAAGCACATGGCATAAGTGGAGGTAATACTCGTTATTTCTTATTCAAAAAAATGACGAATTTCATTTTTGAAAATAACCCAAGTGGGAATATTCAGAAATCAAATCAAGAAAAAATTAGCCTACAAAAAAACTAAACAATTTTTTTGCCTACTGCACCGCCAACAATTGTGATATCAGTCATTAATTTTTTGAAAGTATCAAAATCTAATTGTTGCGAAGCATCGCTCCAAGCTTGTTTAGGTGTTGGGTGAACTTCAATTAATAATCCATCACAACCAAAAGCAACTGATGCTTTGGCTAAATCAGGCACACCATAATCATAGCCCATAGCATGACTAGGATCTAAAACCACAGGTAAATTAGTATGATGTTTTAAATAAGCGGCGCCACATAAATCAAAAGTGAATCGTGTTTTAGTTTCAAAAGTTCTGATGCCTCTTTCACATAATATTACATTAGGATTGCCTTTGCAAAGTATAAATTCAGCAGCTTGCACAAACTCTTGTAAAGTGCTACCAAAGCCACGTTTCAGCAAAACAGGTTTCCCACTTTCACCACACATTTGCAATACGGCCACATCATACATGGCTTTTGCCCCTACTTGAATAATATCTGCTGTTTCAATCACTTGCTTGGCATGACTCAAATTTTTGATTTCGGTAATGATACTCAATTTGTATTTTCTTCGAACTTCGGCTAATAAATCTAAACCTTCTTGCCCTAATCCTTGAAATGTATATGGTGATGTACGTGGCTTAAATGCACCAGCTCTAAAAGTTTTAATGCCAAGTGATGCAATAAATTCAGCACTTTTCATAATTTGTTTTTCATTTTCAACAGCACAAGGGCCTGCCATCATTGCAGTGTAAAAACCTTTTCCACCAATTTCAATATCACCCCAACCAACAGTACGAGTAATATCTTTATATTTTTTGCTGGATAATTGCATATCCGATTCCATCGCAAAAAACTCATCTATAAATTCTTTATCTTCATTTTTAGGTTTGGTATCTTTTGATGGCGTAACCACTACAAAACGACCATCTTCATAAAAACAAACTCCTTTATTATCATCGGCAAGCGCTTCTGCACGTCTTTCAGTTACTGATTTTTTTAAATGTATTATCATGATTGGTTATTAAAAAGTTAGGCAAATGTAATACGACGTATTTAATTTTATAATAAAACAAACTCCTTTATAAAAAGTTGGTTGAATAGTTTGATTTTTTTAAAACTTTATCTTACAATAAGCATTGTAAGATGTTGTTTAATTGATGTGCTTAATATTTTGGTTTTTAAATAAACAGTAAAAAGCAATTAATTTATCTTTACAAAAATTAATTAACAATGAAAAAAATATTAATTCCATTTTTTTTGCTTTTCGCAATTTCTGTGATGGCGCAAAATGTAAAATATTCAAGAGTAAAAGTATTGCTAAAAGAATCCAATAAAACTGTGCACGATTTGCAATTATTGGGTATTGCGGTTGATCATGGTGAAATAAAAAAAGATATTTATTTTACTTCAGATTTTTCGAATACCGAGATACAATCCATGCATCAAGCTGGTTTTAAAACTGAAATAGTAATTGATGATGTTCAAAAATTTTATGCCGAACAAAATCAAATAGTGGCAAAAAAAAAAAGCATCACTGGCTGTGCAAGTACTTCAGTAAATCATATTACAAAACCCAATAATTTTCATTTGGGTTCGTACGCCGGATATTATACATATGCTGAATTATTGACAATTATTGATTCAATGCGGTTGTTATATCCTAATTTAATTTCTATCAAACAAAGTATTGATACTTTTAAAACTATTGAAAATCGCCCAATTTATTGGTTGCGTATTTCAAATCATCCTGATAGCAATCAAATATTGAAGCCGCAAATGGTGTACACAGCGCTGCACCATGCCCGTGAGCCAGCAAGTATTTCTCAATTGATTTATTATATGTGGTATTTGCTTGAAAATTATTCTACCAATACGCAAGTTCAAGCCATTATAAATAATACTGAATTATACTTTGTACCATGTTTAAATCCTGATGGTTATATTTATAATTATACCACCAACCCTAA
>JBEANU010000262.1:0-4147 GCA_041165265.1 Bacteroidota bacterium
TTCGCTAAAAATATATTTAGAATTAAATGGAATTGAATTTCGCTTCAATAGAAGAAGAAGTAAAAAGCTTTTGGGCTGAAAAAAATATTTATCGTGTTGAAAACAAAAGCGATAAACCCAAATATTACGTATTAGAAATGTTTCCGTACCCAAGCGGTGCAGGCTTACATGTAGGGCATCCATTAGGCTACATTGCTGCTGATATTTATGCCAGATATAAGCGCCATAAAGGTTTCAACGTATTGCACCCAATGGGTTATGATGCATTTGGTTTGCCTGCCGAACAATATGCTATTGAAACTGGCCAGCACCCTGCCGTTACAACTGAAAAAAATATTGCTCGTTATCGTGAACAATTAGATAAGATTGGTTTCAGTTATGATTGGAGTCGTGAAGTAAGAACCAACGACCCCAAATATTACAAATGGACGCAATGGATTTTCTTGCAATTATTTAATGCTTGGTACAACAAATCAACGAAAAAGGCTGAACCAATCAGTACTTTGATTGAACACTTTGAAAAATTTGGAACAGAAAATATTCAATATTCAATATTTAATATTCAATTTTCTAATGAAGAGTGGAGAGCTAAATCTGAAAAAGAGCAACAAGATATTTTAATGAACTACCGCTTGGCTTATTTGGCTGATGCGGAGGTGAATTGGTGTGAAGCTTTGGGAACTGTTTTGGCGAATGACGAAGTGGTGAATGGCGTAAGCGAACGTGGCGGACATCCTGTGGTTAAAAAGAAAATGCGTCAGTGGTTTTTAAGAATTACTGCTTATGCTGATAGATTATTGCAAGGGCTTGAAACGCTTGACTGGAGCGAACCAATGAAAGAAATGCAAAGGAATTGGATTGGTAGAAGTGAAGGCGCTTCAATTCGTTTTGACCTCACCCTAAATCCCTCTCCTTCTGAGAGGGACTTGAATACAAATTCAGAACAAACTACAATCGAAGCCCAAACCCCTTCTCAGAAGGAGAAGGGGCAGGGGATGAGGTTTCTTGAAATTTTCACCACTCGTCCTGATACCATCTTCGGTGCTTCGTTTATGGTTTTAGCACCTGAACATGATTTGGTAAATCAAATCACAACTGCCGAACAAAAAACAGAAATTGAAAAATATGTGGCGTATGTAAAAAGCCGCAGCGATGTGGAGCGTATGGCTGAAAAGAAAATCAGTGGCTGCTTTACTGGTGCTTATGCTTTGCATCCATTCACTCAAAAGCCGCTTCCTATATATGTTAGCGAATATGTATTGAATGGTTATGGCACTGGCGCTATCATGGCGGTGCCAAGTGGAGATAGCCGTGATTTTGCATTTGCAAAACATTTTAATCTTACTATTCCGAATATTTTTGAAGGGAAAAATATTAACGAAAAAGCGTACGAAGAAAAAGATGCAGTGCTTTGTAATTCAGAATTTTTAGATGGGAAAAATTACCAACAGGCTTTACCAATTATTCTGAAAGCCATTGAAGATAAAGGCATTGGCAGCCGCAAGGTGAATTATAGATTACGTGATGCAGGTTTCAGTCGGCAGCGTTATTGGGGTGAGCCATTTCCAATTTATTATGAAAATGGAATGGCAAAAACTATCCATGAAAATGATTTGCCTGTTGAATTACCAAAAGTAGATTCGTATTCGCCAGGACCTGAAGGACAAGGACCTTTAGCGAATTTAACGGATTGGATGAACATGACCTCACCCCAGCCCTCTCCTTCAGAGAGGGAGCCATACAGTGGCACAACTAATCAAAAAGGTTGGGAACAAAAATTTGATAATGCTGAAAAAGCAGATTTTTATACCACTGATTCATCAACACACAACTCATTAAAGCCGATTGCTCGTGAGTTAAGGATAAACGATACAGAAACCGAAGACTTGATTTGGCAAGCAGTTCGAGGCAATCAATTAGGAACAAAAATTAGAAGACAACATATCATTGGAAAATTTATTGTTGACTTCGTTTCCATTGAAAATAAATTAATCATTGAAATTGATGGCGAAATTCATGAGCAACAAAAAGAAGAAGATGCAATTAGAACTTCATTTTTAAATAGTGAAGGTTTCACTGTTATTCGATTTACGAATCAAGAAGTAAAATCAAATTTGAATGCAGTCATTCAAAAAATAAAAGCAGAATTACAAACCCTAAATCCCTTTTCTTCTGAGAGGGACTTGAATGCAAATTTAGAACAATCTACAATCGAAGCCCAAACCCCTTCTCAGAAGGAGAAGGGGCAGGGGATGAGGTCAATTCCCCTCTCTGAAGGAGAGGGGCAAGGGGTGAGGTTAAGAGAAAGTAACACCATGCCTGGCTACGCTGGTTCTTCTTGGTATTTTTTGCGCTACATGAGTCCGCAAGAAGACCATGCTTTTGTGAATGAAGAAGCCATGAAATATTGGGGGGCTGTTGATTTTTATTTAGGTGGAAGCGAACATGCCGTAGGGCATTTATTATATAGCCGCTTATGGACAAAAGCCTTGTACGACTTAGGTTTTATCAACTTCGATGAGCCATTTAAAAAGATGGTGAATCAAGGAATGATACAAGGGAATTCGAGATTTGTTTATAGGCTAGGAAGTTCTACTATGACAATCAATTCTGAAAATTTAACAGAAAGATTTGTATTAGATGTTCAAGGAAATCCCATTATTCCTTCTCCTGAAATTTTTGTAAGTAAAGAAATTTATGAAAGACAGATGCAGGGTAAACTAACTTCACTTGACCATGAAAAGATCGATGTTGCAATCTTAAAAGTAAATCAAATTATTAAAGAGCAATACTTGCCAATTAGTAACATTCAGTTTAATAAAGACTATTTTCATTCAATTCGTGTTGAAGTTGAACTTGTTAATGGTGTGGTTTTGAACAAAGAGGGATTCAAAGAAAAATCACGAATAGGAAATGTGAATTCTATTTTCATTAGTGAAAATGAAGATTTTATTTGCAATTCAGAAGTTGAAAAAATGAGCAAATCAAAATACAATGTTGTCAATCCTGATGACATGATTGCTCAATATGGTGCTGATACTTTCCGAATGTATGAAATGTTTTTAGGTCCAATTGAATTGAGCAAACCTTGGGATACTAAAGGCATTGAGGGCGTTAGCAGATTCTTACGCAAGTTTTGGAATTTGTTTGTTGATGAAAATGGCAATTTAAAAGTTGAGAAAGATGATGCTAACACTCCCCCTTTGGGGGAGATGGAGGGGGCTTTGAAAATTCTACACAAAACCATCAAAAAGATAAATGAAGATATTGAAAAGTTGAGTTACAACACTTGCGTAAGTCAGTTTATGATTTGTGTAAACGAACTACAAACTTTAAAATGCAACAAACAAAGTGTGTTAGAACCTTTGTTGATTTTGCTAAATCCATTTGCGCCATTTTTAACGGAATATTTATGGAAGCAATTAAATCATACTGAAAGTATTATTGATGCTGCATTTCCGCAACATGATGAAAAATATTTAATAGAAAATTCATTCAGTTATCCTGTTGCGATTCAAGGAAAAACTCGATTGAATATGGAGTTTGCATTAAATGCTGACCCAAAAGAAATTGAAGCAATTGTATTAGCTGATGCTACCGTTCAAAAATTTATGGAAGGCAAACCACTCAAGAAATTTATCTTTGTAAAAGGAAAAATGATTAATGCGGTTGTGTAACATCAATGATTTTTAACCTATTTTTAATTTTTTTTAAAAAATAATTTCCTAAATTATAATATTCAAATGCAGTTCGAAAATTCACTTTCATTTGCTGAGCAATTAGATACACAAGATTCGCTTTCACATTTTCGGGAACGATTTTTTATTCCAAAAGTGAATGGGAAAGATTCCATTTATCTATGCGGAAATTCATTAGGCTTACAACCCAAATCAGCCATGGAACATATTGATGTAGAATTAGATGATTGGGCAAAACTAGGTGTGGAAGGGCATGTACATGGCACCAATCCATGGTTGTATTATCATCATTTCACACAAGATGCATTGGCAAAATTAGTTGGTGCCAACAAAAATGAAGTGGTAGCAATGGGTTCACTAACTAATAATTTGCATTTGTTGATGGTTTCATTTTATCGCCCAACAAAAGAGCGTTATAAAATTCTGATTGAAAATCGTCCGTTCCCAAG
>JBEANU010000263.1:0-9372 GCA_041165265.1 Bacteroidota bacterium
AATAAAACAAACCATAAGTTAATTATAAATTACACTTTTACGCATGAAAAAATTGCTATTTCTATTTTTGTTTATGTTGATTTCAATAATAACCCAAAAGGCATTTTGCCAGGAAGAGTTATTGGAAGAGGATGCACAAACAACAATAACCAAACAACAACAAAAGAAAATTACGAAAGAGGCTGCAAAAGCCAACAAAGGAGCTAAAGGTGGCAAAACTATTGTTAAACCTGCAACAGCGCCAGTAACACCTGCTGCAGTTGATGAAGAAGAAGAGGATAATGCAACAAATAGTGCTTCAAAATCAGGAACAAAAAAAACAGAAAAAACTAAAAATACTGCCCCAACAGCACCAGTTACCCCAACTTCAAAATCAATTGATAATTTTGGTGATGAAGAAGATAAACAGCCAGCTGATTTAAATAAACCAAACGTAGTGAATGGCGAACGTGTTTACATTATTCCTAATAAAAGTACTAATCCTCCTACTACTGAATTACTTGATTCAGTAAAACAAGGAAATTTGAATTTATACCGTCCGTTAGTTGATACACAATGGATTACAAAAAACAACTTACGTCAATCTCATGATTATAAAGCAGGATTAGATCCTTACCCAGCCAAACCCAAAACTATGTTAGAAATAGGTTTTAGTATTGGAAACCCATATTTAAGTAGCGATATTCAAACAAGTTATAAATTAGGAAAAACTTTTGCTTATGGCTTAACAGTAAGAAAAGATTTAGGGTATGTAACTTCGCTACGAATTCAATATAATCAAGGGCGAACTTATGGAATTGGATGGAAAGGGTATCATGCCATTAAAAATAATCCTGCATTAACCGGCCGTTATGACGCAGCTGTTAATTACTCAACAATTGCGCAAACTCAACCTATCTATTTGAATTATATGATGAACTATAAGCAATTGTTAGGACAGATTATTATTAATTTTAATAATATAAAATTTCATAAAGAACGAACTAGATTTTCGTTATACGGTATAGTTGGGGCAGGTCCGTTATTTTATAACACACGTATTAATCAATTAGATGAAAATGGAAAAATGTATGATTATTCAAAAATTGATGTAACATCTGGCAATGATCATTCAGTAAGATTAAATAGAAAAAATCAGCTTAAATCTTTGTGGGATGAAACATATGAATCTCAGGCTGAAACTGATGCATCATGGAATCATGCTGGTAAACAAGCAAAAGCTGGTCAATATAAATGGCGATTGGATGGCGTATTCAACGCAGGATTAGGAATAGGGGTTCGTTTATCAAGAAAAATATCTCTTAATTTTGAAACTATGCAATCTTTTACTGGTGAAGATTTGGTAGATGGACAAAGATGGCAAGAACATAATTTAGAAGATCCAGTATTAACTTCTAATAATGATAATTTGAATTATACTTCAGTAAGTTTAAATTACAATATTGGTAAAAAAGCAGCAGAACCATTATGGTGGTTAAATCCTATTGATAATCAATTGGTGGCTTTATCAGAAGCAAAAAATAAATTGGCTAAAATTCCTGAATTTACAGACAGTGATAATGATGGTGTAATTGATTTTTTAGATAGAGAACCAAATACACCTGAAGGATGCCCTGTTGATACACATGGCGTACAATTAGATAGCGATAAAGATGGTGTGCCTGATTGTAGAGATAAAGAACCATTTTCTGTTCCAGGTGCTAAAGTTGATGCTGAAGGTGTGGCTGAAAAGAAAACCAATCCTGAAATGGATTCATTAATGGCTAAAGTGAAGGATATGATTGAAAATGCTGGCAATAATGGCGCAAGTAAAACATTCCCTGGTTGGTATTTACCAATGATTCATTTTGATTTGGATAAAGATTATATTAAACCTGATTTCTATCCTGATATGTTCCATTTAGCCCAAGTGATGAAAATGTATCCGCAAATGAAAGTATATATTGATGGTCACACAGATATTCGTCATTCAAATACATATAACGAAGAGTTATCGCATCGTAGAGCGGAAAATGCTAAAAATTTCTTAGTTAAAAATTATGGTATTGATCCAGAAAGATTAATTGTACGCTATTTAGGAAAATCAACAAATATGGTAAAAGATTTACCTGATCATTATGACCCAAGATTTGAAAGAGAACAATATATCAATCGTCGTGTTGAGTTCACTGTAGTTCCTGAATCAATGCAACCTCAAAGCTCACAACAATAATTTTTTTACTTGATATTATAAAAACCGATGTAACTAAAAATTACATCGGTTTTTTTTATGAAAATTTAGCATTGATAATTTGTTAAGAATTCATTTTTAATACCTTTACATTTTAAAAAATAAAACTATGGTTGATAAAAATTTAATTACAACAAGCACCTCTTTAGAAGGTTATAAGGTAACCAAACAATTAGGCGTAGTTCGTGGTATTACGGTTCGTAGCCGTAGCATTTTCGGTAATATGGCTGGTGGATTTTTATCACTGTTAGGTGGTCAGAATTCAATTTATACGGAGCTTTGTGAAAAAACTCGTGAAGAAGCTTTTATGTTAATGATGGAACATGCCAATGCCATGGGAGCAAATGCAATTATCAATATGCGCTATGATGCAAACGAAGTGATGCAAGGCATTACAGAAGTTTTGGCTTATGGTACAGCTGTATGTGTTGAGAAAATATAAACCACTTTTGAATTGAAAAAGAAGTTGGTGTTGGGAAACAATTTAGCCTTTATATTTGAAGATGTGGCTGATAAAACAATTGCCGAAGGTCAGATTGCTTATTTGAAAAATCAGTTTGATTTTTTTGGTATCAAAACAGCCGAACGACGACTTATTTTTAAAGAATATTTAAAGGCGAATTTTCCACAGCAAAATGAAATTGAAAATTTAGCAAAAGAATTATTTGCTATGCCACAACGTGAATTTCATTATTGCGCTATTGAATTATTAATCGCCAATAAAAAAAACTGGCAACCTGAAACCATTGAATTATTTGAGTATTTGATAATAACCAACTCGTGGTGGGATACCGTTGATTTTGTATCGGCGCATTTAGTAGCCCCTTATTTTAAAAAGTTTACTCAACAGAAAAATAAAATTACAAAGCGTTGGAATCAATCTAACAATATGTGGTTGCAACGGGTTAGCATCATTTTTCAAAATAAATATAAAAAGGAAACCGATTTAACATTACTCACTGAGTACATTTTATCACATACCAAAAGCAAAGAGTTTTTTATTCAAAAGGCTATTGGTTGGGCACTCAGAGAGTATGCTTATACTGATTCAGATTTTGTAATCAACTTTGTTCAAACGCATGAAATGGCGAACTTGAGCAAAAGAGAAGCATTGAAAAATATAAGTTAGTAAATTTTTACAGTGCCTTGACTTTTCGTTCTTTTTGTAAGGTTGTAACTATCGATTCATTGGTGAAAATAGAACAATAAAATGCCAGTTTTTACTGATATGATTGGATTTACGGCAGATTTCATTTTCTTTTCATGTCAACTACAAGTTGGGATTTACAATTTGATACAAGAAAAAAAACATGAGAAAATTAAGCCTCCAAAACAATAATTTGAAAATACTACGAATCAATTTTTCTGCAACGAAATCGTGGTTTCTCTTGAAATGCTTATTGACATTGAATTACAAGATTCTAAAAAATTTCGATTTCGTTTACTCAAATCCACCGTACAAAATTGATTCTTGATTTAGTCATTAAATAATATTTTTAGTAGTATTTGTAATTTGTTTCGCCTAATTTCTAAATTTTTGTTTTGATGGCAATTGGGCGCCAAATAACTTTTTGAGGAACAACTTTTTAAGCACATCCTAAAAATCAACTTTGTAATAGAATAGTGGTAAAAAACCTAACTGATATTTTTTAAAAGTTGAGTTTTTATCAGCATTATATTCAATGCTTAAAATATTTTTATTCCTTAAAATGTTTACCAAATCAATAGCTACTTCATGCGCTAATTTTTTTGAATTAATTCTGATTCCCAATTTTAAATCGGCCCTGAAATATTCTTTGGTTTGATGCGTATTGCGGCTTGATTGAACAATCACTCCATCACCAAATACTTTTGATTTTGCTAAATCATAATCACTAAATCTTTTACCACCACCATAAGTAATTTTTGCACCAGTAGTAAATGTTGATTTTTTGGAAATTCCTTTTTCATACCCACACAAACCATTTATCACAAAGTTTCCGTTAAAATCAGTATTGCGTTCAATGCCATCATTGCCAGTAGCTTTTGAATTGTATAAACTGCCAGTAATCATGTAATAAAATCCTTTACTGAAAAATTTTTCTAAAGTGAATTCTATTCCATAATTTTTTCCAGTGCCTTTATTTTTTAAAGTATCAGGGAAAAAACGCTCAAATCCTGAACCCATATTAAGTAATGAAAAGCTGCTTCCTGCTTTAGTTTCAATAGGCACATTGAATAAATATTGATAATAAATTTCAGATTTGAAGCGTAAGTTTTTGTTTAACACTTTATCATATCCTAACACCAAATGAAAACTTTTGGTAAACCCCATATTGATATTATGCATTTGATTTGCCGATGAAGTAGGGTAGTGGTAAAAATAAGTATACATAGGTTGAAGTTGGCTGTGTAAGCCTGTTCCGAAGCTTAATGTTTGGTTGTGTTTTAATATCTTTTTAATACCTAATCGGGGCTCAAATGATTTACTATAATTATTTAAAGTGAAAATTTGAGAATGAATTCCGGCTGTTAAAATCAAACTATCTGTTATTCTGAATTTGTATTGCACATAAGGTTGTATTAAAAATGCTGAGCCATCATAATTCCATCTGTTCTGCCAATTTGTAGTAAATTCCCTAATGCTATCTTTCAATTGAATTAAATATTCATCTACATTTATTCCTGCTTTAAGCGTATGCTGAGCACCCATTTTTTTATTTAAAAACCATGCTAATGCATTTTTTCCGGTTGCAAAATTGTAGCCTAAAATAGCTTTTGTTGAATCAATTTTATAATCAGCATTTCTATAAATACGGGTATGATGAGCATCTACCATTTGATATTGTTTTGAAACAATAATTTTGGTAAAAGCGGTGGATGAAATTTTATGCTGATAACTAATACCAGCAACGCCCATATTCGATTTAAAAAATTGGTCACGGTCGTTTTCACCATAGGTTTCAGTAGGTGCTGAAGTATATTTACTTACTATCAAATCAATATCACTTTTACCACCAATTCCGAATAAAGTAATTGTACCTTTTTTTGAAATCGGAAAATTTAATTTAATAGTTGCATCTTGATATTTAGGAATTGAATTGGTGCCAATGGGAATATGCAATGCATTCAACCAATCTAAAGTTGCATACCTGTAAGCTATTACAAATGATGATTGATGCTTTTTTGAAATAGGGCCTTCGGCGGCTAATTCAGCACCCATCACACCAAATTGAGCAGTGCCTTCATATTTATCTTTGTTTCCGTTTTTTAATTTCAAATCAAAAACACTTGAAGTACTATTGCCATATTCAGCAGGAAAAGCGCTTGTAAAAAAATCAGAATTGGCTAAAGTTTTATTGTTGATAATGCTTACTGGTCCGCCAGTTGAGCCAGGTATATTAAAATGGTTAGGGTTGAAAATAGCAATATCATCCATACGCCACAACACACCTAATGGCGAATTGCCACGAACCACAATATCATTTCTGGAGTCATCGGTACCGCTTACGCCAGCAAAATTGCTTGCCATACGAGCAGGGTCTTGGCGGCTACCAGCATAGCGCTCAGTTTCTTGCACATCAAATGTACGGGCGCTAACAGCTGCCATTTCATTTATTACAAATGGTTTATCAGCTTTTATTTTAATCTCTTTTAATTGATGAAGACTGGTTTCAAGTTCGAAATTCAACACCACTTGTTTGCCGCTAGTCACCAAAATATTTTGTAATGTTATGGTAGCATAACCAATCATTTTGCAACTAAAATTGTGTTTACCTACGTTGATATTTTTAAAAATAAAATTTCCATCTAAATCAGTATTGCAGGCAGTTTGCAAAGTTGAATCATCAGTCATAATAAGGATAGCTCCCACCAACAATTCGTGGGTTTCTTTATCCATCACATTTCCTTTTACTGCTTGCGTAAATTGTGCATTAGCAGTAATGTTTACAAAGAGTAGAATAAAAATAAACAGCAGGTGAATTTTTCGCTTCATTTTTTTAAAAAATAAAATTGAGTTTCATCAAAAATAAAAATTTATTGCTCAATTTTTTATTCATAAATTACATTGTTGTACACAACTTACCATTTTTAAAATACTTAAATAGGCATAAAAATTTAATTTTTGTAACATCGAAAATTCTGAAAATATATCATTATTAAATAACAGGTTTTATCCTTTATTCATGCACTATAAACCCAAGCAATTGTTTGAGGTAATAGTGAAGAAGGATGATTATGAGGAAGATGCCATTGTAGCAGCTATGGCTTTAATTAATGAGCAAGGTTTGTTCAGTAGTTTACAAATAGTATTGAATAGGAGTTCAGATAAAAAGAAATTAAAAGAGGAAGAACGAATTCAAAAAATAAAAGAGAAGGAAGAGCATTATCAGCAAGTAAGCCAATTTCAGGAAGATGGAATTGTATTTTCAGTATCATTAGATAACGTAACTGAATTTGAAAAACGACTAACCGATGAAGGGATTGAGTATTACCGATATGATAAAATCAGTGATTTTGAAGTAGATTCATTACCTACTCAAAATTATTATTTTAATAAACGATATGCCGAAGAAGTAAATGTGATTACTAAAGAAATTGAATTTAAAAAATTAGAAGTTTTAGAAAGTAAAAAACCAATTAAATATCTTGAAATATATGTTTTGATAGGTGTTGTTGTAATCATTGCCAGTGTATTTAAGTTTTTAGATATTTTTTAAAGCCTGTATGAACGAATTTAGCAGCAATTCAGCAGTGATTATGAAACGTAGATGGCGCAAGGCTCGTAGGCGCATTCAATCGCTTCCGCAAGGGATAAATATCATTAAATATGTTACTAATAAATTAATTGAAAAATATTTAACCCTGATAAAAAGTACAAAAGTAGCTCACCCAAGTTCAATCATGATTGAAGTAACCAATCATTGCAATTTAAAATGTATTACTTGCCCACGTGAATATGATTTTGGTGAACAGATGGCAAAAGGTTTCATTAAATTAAATCAATTAAAAAATATTGTTGACCAAGCCTATCCTTATGTTGACTCAATAGGGCTAACGGGATTAGGAGAAACCATGATGTATCATGATTTGGTACCAGCCATTGATTATATTCGTACTAAAAGCAATGGCATAATTGTTTTTATTTCCATCAATGCTCATCTACCTAAAAGTATTGAAATAGCATCAAAAATTAATAATAAAATTGATACCATTCAAATATCAATTGATGGAATGAATGAGGTATATGATTTAGTTAGAAAAGAAGGCAATTACTCGTACTTTATTGAAAATGTAAAACAAATTGTTCAGGATGCAAAAGGCAAACGAGCAGATGTAAATTTTAATATGGTGGTACTACAACAAAATTATGTACAGATGACTGATATTGTAGTATTGGCGCATAGTATAGGTGTAAAGTATGTAAATTTTCAAACTATGAATTTGGCTTCCATTACAGGTTGGGATAAATCAATTTATCATTTTTACACTACCGATGCTTTCAAAACACAATTGCAATTAGCATTTGCCAAAGCAAAAGAATTGAATATTGAAATGAGCACTTTTGATTTTGTTACAAAAAATAATTTTCAAAAATGTATGTTGCCGTGGGGGCATTTTTATATTTCGTGGGATGGATGGATGACGCCATGTTGTGCCAAACCATTTCCTAAAGAATTAAATTTTGGAAATGTATTTACAGATGGATTGATGACCACCTTAAATAGCGATGGCTATAGATACTTTAGAAGCCAATGGTATAAAAATGAAACCCCAACATTTTGTACCAATTGCCATATCATTGATATTCCTAGTTTGAATATTTAAAAACAAGGTAAATCTGTAACATACAATATTTTAAGGTAAGCTTTCAATGCCAAGCTACTAAAACGGTTGAACCTATACAACGAACATTAAGAGTGATTATACACTGATAGATGTTGTACAACTTTTAATAAAATTAGATGACTTGTGTATTCATCTAATGCTTGTCTCGTTTGGGGCGTTGGTTTTGTGTTTAGCCAACTAGGATATTTTGTTTTATCTTCTGAGACGAAATGCCTCTTACATCCTTGCCAGCTACGCAAAGGCTGGGCGACAGATGAGACGAGCTGGGAAATACAAGGTGATGTCAGCTAAAAAAATGAATTAGGAGAGTTCTAATAATAAAAAACTGAATTTTTGTAATTGAATAAAAAAATTAAGCCGAATTTTTGTAATTGAATGAAAATATTCGGTATTTCGAATGTCTCGGTTCGTGTCTTTACGAACGGAAACCAACTGCCTCGGTTCGTGTCCTTTAGCTTTGTATTTTATTATTTCATAAAAAATTGTATTCATTATTGTTTTTTCTTTTTTGCTTCTTTTTTCTTTGTGAATTTTTGTTCATTTGTTGATAAACCTAACCAACAGCAAAGGCACATTATGTTGAGTGTCAAGGTTAACTACCTATGTGTGGATAAAATCCTTTGCTGTTATTTTCCCTTAGTGTCCAAATAGCAATTAGGGTTTAATACCCATTATTAAGGACACGAACCTCGGCGCAAGCCCCATCGGGGCGACATTTGAAATGTTCCGAACAGTTGTGGTTGCAAACTCGACTGAACATCGGGGTTGACGGAGCAAGAAATATTAATAGCCAATCTAAGCAAAGTTTAGTCTTTAAAATTTGTCTTTGATTTAATCCAACATTTGCCACAATTTTGCATTTACTGTCTTTTGTTTGAAATTTTTTTGCTACATTTGCTGAATAATTTTAAAAGCATTGGCTAAAGATTTCAAGATAGAACAATTAAAAAAAGAATTTAAAAAAAGGCAATCCTTTTCCAGAGAGGAGCTTTTTGACTTCTATAAAAAATTTGACCCCGAACTAAAAGAGACCACTTTTAGATGGCGGATTTATGATTTAAAAAATAAGCAAGCAATTACAACTATTTCAAGAGGACTTTTTTCACTTGCTTTTAAGCCTACATTCAAACCTGAAATTACAAAGAAAGAAAGAAGCATTTACTTCAAGATTGTAAAACAATTTCCGTCCTTAAAATCATGTATTTGGTCAACTCAAATTGTGAATGAATTCATGCTCCATCTTCCAAGTAAATTCATCACAATTTTACAAGTAGAAAAAGAAGCCATTGAGCCAGTGTATAGCTTTCTTAAAG
>JBEANU010000264.1:0-2889 GCA_041165265.1 Bacteroidota bacterium
AACATGTCGCCGTTGTATTGTGTCCAACCTACGGGTAACCCTGGTGCTGTAAGCGCATCAAAGTTTTCAGAGAAAATAGTTTGGGCTTTTACATTTGTAAAACCTAAAGCCGAAACTAAGAAGAGTGAGAATAGTACGATTTTTTTCATTTGTTATTAAAATTTGATTTTATGTTTGAGTAGCGAAAGTAGAAAGATATTTTAATTAAAAAAATATTTTTTTTGCAGCTGCATCAACATATGAAATTTTTAAAGATAATATCCTTCTTGTTTTTTTTAATTGTATTGCTCATAGCTTTGTTTCATCATGAATTTTGGAGAGATGAATTACAGGCTTTTAGTTTAGTTAATGCAAGCACAACACTTTTAAACTTGTATGAAAATACTAGGTTTGAAGGGCATCCTATAGGGTGGTTTACCTTTTTGTTTGGAGTAATAAAAATAATTAGGTTACCTGAAATATTACTTTTAATAAATTTTTGTGTAGGCTTTTTAGTGGCTTATTTAGTAATATTTAAATCTCCATTTAAAATAAGGCAAGCCATAATTATTTTATTAGGGTATTATTTTATTTTTGAATATGGCGCACTCTGTAGAAATTATTACATAGGAATTGCATTGCTATTTTTGTTTTGTAGTTTTCAAAAAAAACAAAAAATAAATTTTTGGCAAAACCTTATTTTAATTTTTTTGCTTACCCAATTTTCAATTTATGGGGCTATACTTGCTTTGCCTATTACATTTTATTTTATTCAAAGAAATAAAAAATCATTAAGTTGGAAGCTGATTGTTGTATTAATATTTGTGTTATTGTTTGGCGAAATAATTTCAATTGTATCATGCCTGCCATCTCAGGGCAATACTTTCAGCCCTTTGTTAGATGGAAAATTCACAATTGATAATTTTATTTTATCGCTCGAAACAATTTGGAAAGGCATTTTGCCCATTCCTAATTTGAAAACTAATCATTTTTGGAATTCAAATATTTTAGAAACCAAACATAGGCTACAAGCTTTACTTTCAGTTTTTATTTTATTGATTTGCTTCAATCAATTTTATAAAAATAAATTAGTTTTTTATACTTTTTTAATTGGTGTGTTCCTTTTATTAGGATTTACTTATTTTCAATTCATAGGTTTTTCAAGGCATTCAGGGCATTATTATATTTTGCTTTTGGCTTGTTGGTGGTTGATGAAAACTGAAAATGATTCCATTAAAAGGGGTAGCTATTCAAACAATTTATGTTTTAATTTTTTGATTTTTGTGCATTGCATTATTGGTGTTTTATTTTTTTATACGGATTATAAAAAGCCTTTTTCAAATGCATCTAATTGTGCTAATTTTATAGCTTCAAATTATTTAGATGGAACTTTATGTGGCTCAACTGATGATGCTGTATCAGCCGTGGCAGGTAATTTAGGGCAACCTATCATCTACTTAAATAATTTTAAACGGAGTACTTATGTAATTTGGAATAAAGATAGAACCTATCCAAATGATAGTTTAATCATTCAAAATATTTTTAAAGTAGCACATCAGTATAAAAAATTAGTGTTGGTTTTAAATTATAAACCTCAAAAAAATTGGGTGAATATTTTACCTGAGCACCAACAACAAATTATATTACAATCTGATTCAAACAAAATAAATTGTAAGCACTTAAAAAGCTTTACTGGGGCTATTGTTGAAGATGAAAATTTTGATTTATATACAATTACATGGCTATAAAACTAAAGCACCAAACTAATGGCAAACCCAATAATTAAGCAAATGATTTTATACCATTTAATTTGATGTTTATTATTAGTAGTTTCAAAAATAATGGTAGTGCTAATATGCAATAAAGTACCACAGATTAAACCGATAGTGGCACCAAAAATAGAGGGTGTAAATAGGGTTGAATTTTTATACACACTAAATAATAATAATGCAATGGGTGTGATGAATGAAAAAGATAAAATCCAGATTAATCGATTCAATTTTGTTTGAATACTATGGGATACCAAACAAGCCAAAGCAAAGCATTCAGGTATTTTATGTAAAATTAAACCGCCTAATAATCCTGAAAAAATTGTTGTATTTTGAAACGACTCTACCAAAGGTGCTGCTTCAAAAAAGGCATGAATGCCCAACCCAATAGTGATATATATTAATTTATTGATAGGCAAATGTTCATGAACGTGTGCATGCCCATGCTCAACACCTTGTGAAAATTGTTGAATAATGTGTTGAAGAAAAAATCCTGACAAAACCCAAATTAATGTTTGTTCGCCATATTGTTCAACTGAGTGAGGAATGATATGCCTAATCATCACTGAAAACAAATAAGCACCAGTAGCAATTAATAAATAACTAACTATTTTTTGTTTGTTGTGTGGTATTAAAAAGCTTAGTAAGCCGCCACCAAAGCCAGCTACAAATATTAATATGAGTATAAATGTAAGGTTCAATTAAAAATTTATTTGATGAGCTTTAGGTAAAAATTTTTGATAAAGATAATGCATTACTCCGCCACAACAAGCACCTAAAATTAAGCCACATGTTACATCAATAGGGTAGTGCACACCTACATAAATTTGCGAATACCCTACCATGCATGGAAATAATAAGATAAAATATTTTGCCTGTTTTAAATACGGGGCAAAAAGTAGCATCATAAAAAACCATACGCTCATGTTATTAGCTGCATGGCTGCTGGTAAAACTATAACCATGAGGGCAGCCCACCAATAAATTAATTTTACCTAGCCACCTATCATCCATACATGGGCGCAATCGCATAAAATAAATTTTAAAAATGTGGCTACTAATTAAATCGCTTAAACCCATAGTGGCAGCCATTGTTATACCAATCCACAGCCCTTTTAATTTGTATTTTATCACCAAAAAAA
>JBEANU010000265.1:0-7923 GCA_041165265.1 Bacteroidota bacterium
TTCTTCAAATTCAATTTGGTAAGCTTTTGCTAATGATTGATCCTGAATTGTAATAATATTATTTTGATCGGTTTGTAATTGTTGTTGTGTCCAGTTAGTACTTCCAGTTAGTACAGTAGCGCCTTGTGGGTCACCGGCATCTCTGATAATAAATTTATTATGCATATATGTTGGATGCGTTGTAGGGGTTTGATAAATATTTGAAACTGCCGAAAACAAACCAGTATTTACAGTTTGATTACAAACCAATCTTACTTGAACACCGTTGGTTGCAGCATTATTGATAGCTGTTATAACGCCCAAGTTATTATCAACATTATAAATAGCAATATCTAAAGTGCTAGTAGCTTTATTAATAAAAGCAATTAATGTATCATCAAAAGCATTGGGTAGATATTGTGCCAAATTACCGTGCTGTGCTTTTGAATTATCAACTGTATTATTGAAATAGGCCATCATTTTACCACTTGATGTTGATGCTGTAATCATGGGTTGAATATTGCTTTTTGAAGTATCATTTGTTGCACTTACTGATAATCCTTGTACATAGTAAACAGTAGTATTAGTTAACCCTGTTAAACTTACGGTATGATTGGTACTTAATGCAGCATTTTGCGCTACGCTTGTCATAGTTTGTGGAGTTAAACCATATTTAACAATGGTGTTACCAGCATTTTGAGTTTTAAAACTCACATCAAATGATGTTTGTGTGATGTTAGATTGAATTAAAGAAGTTAATAGTACAGGTGGATTTCCTATAAAAATAATATCATTTACATCACGTAATATTAATTGATACGATGTTCCTGTATAAGTGCCAACATTATACTCACTTAAAATACCAACTACATCAACAGGAACATTAGGTATTGGTGTGCCAACAATATTGCTTGTACTCACAATACGTATATCTTCATTCGGATTTCCTGATTGGCTGATATCATAATTTTTATTACCACTAAAATTACCTGTATTATTAAAGGTTACATTATTTAATCTTACCAATCTGCCTTCATTGGCTTCAACAAATGCTGTAGTTGTTGTACCTACTATTGCCGGTGGCATGGCATGCCCAGATGAATTATTAGTAACATTTGGTGATGTTAGTTCTAACAAACCATTAAATTGAGTTAATGTTCCGG
Source organism: Bacteroidota bacterium (assembly GCA_041165265.1). GTDB lineage: Bacteria > Bacteroidota > Bacteroidia > Chitinophagales > CAIODY01 > CAIODY01. Next base: position 1,143 of record JBEANU010000265.1, read on the forward strand.
TAACGGTTATTGAATCACCACGATTGTAAGCCGCCATACTTGTGCCATACACAGCTGCTCCGCCAGTTGCATCTTGTATATACCTTATTACATTTCCTAACTCTGCACCATTTACAACAATTCCTGTAATAGTTGCAGCGCCTGTACCTTGTGCTCGAGCTGCCGCACAGGTAATTGTTTGAGCATTTGCTTGTAATAAAACTGTTAAAGCAAAAGCTGTAAGTAAAATTTTCTTCATAAATAAAATTTGATTTTTTGCGATGCCAAAGCTACTTTATTTTTATGGCTTTCAAACCAATTTATTGTTAATTTGCAAGTGAATTTTATATGGAAATAATTGTACTTACTACCGATTTTTTTTTTGATGATGAAGTGAATATAATTCAACAATTATTTCATGTACAATTAACTAAATTACATATTCGAAAGCCAAATGCAACAATTGATGAAATAAGAAATTTGTTACATCTAATCCCATCTCAGTTTCACCCTAAAATTGTTTTACACCAATATCCCGAATTGCTTACTGAATATAACATTGCAGGCTTTCATATTACTCAATTCAATAAAAAAAATGAGGCTGAAATACGCAACTTGTTACAAGCCCATCAATCCATTTCAATCAGTTGCCACAGCTTTGCTGAAATCGAAAATTTAAACTATTTTGACTATTACTTTATTAGCCCAATTTTTAATAGTATCAGTAAAAAAAATTATGCAAGCAATTTTTCAGAAGATGCTATTTTTAAAGGATTACAAATAAATACTTCAAAAAAAATTATTGCTTTAGGTGGCATTAATGTAACCAATATAGCATCACTTAAAAAATTTACTTTTAGTGGCGCTGCAATATTAGGTGGCTTATGGCAATCAGCAAATATTATAGAAGAATGGAAAAAGTTGATGGAAAAATAAAAAATAGGTTATCCTAAATTATCACTTAAATTTGTAAAAAAAACATGGGATTAGTTTACGCAGATATTGAACTATTAAATGCTCGAGAAATGGGTATAAAATCAATTTGCACAACAGCATTAGTAGATACAGGTGCATTACACTTGTGCATTCCTGAAAATATTGCTTATCAGTTAAATTTATCTGAATTTGAAAAACGACCTGTAACTTTTGCAAATGGAGAAACTAAAATGTGTTCATATGTTGGCCCAATATGCGTAAAATATAAAAATCGAACATCTTTTACAGGTGCCATGGTATTAGGCAATGAAGTTTTGTTAGGTGCTATTCCCATGGAAGATATGGACTTAGTTATTATTCCATCTCAGCTAAAAATTGATGTAAATCCATTACATCCAAATTATCCTGCATCGGTTGCAAAATAATTTTATTTATTTATCACGTTCAATGGTATAAGCAATTAAATCTTGCAAGGCCGTTCGGTATGCGGTTGGCGGCAATTCATGTAATAGTGAAATGGACTGGTTGAAGTATTCAGTCATCTTGATTTTTGCGTATTCAATTCCACCAGTTTTAATTACAATATCAATCAATTCATTCACTGCTTTTTTATCTTCATTTTTATTTTTTACAATATTTATCAACTTTCGTTTGGTGCTTGAATCCACTTTTTGTAATGTATAAATTAAAGGCAAAGTCATCTTTTTTTCTTTGATATCAATATGTGTAGGCTTTCCTACATCAGCATCATTATAATCAAATAAATCATCTTTTATTTGAAATGCAATGCCTGCTGTTTCGCCAATCAAATGCAGTTTTGAAATTAAATTTTTATCATTTGTGGTTGATGCAGCTCCTACGGCACAGGCTGAAGCAATTAATGATGCCGTTTTTGCAGTAATTATCTGAAAATAAATTTCTTCAGTAATATCTAATTTTCTGGCTTTTTCAATTTGTAATAATTCGCCTTCACTCATCACTTTTACAGCCGTACTCACAATTTTAAGCAATTCAAAATCTTCGTTTTCAACACTTAATAATAAACCCCTACTTAATAGATAATCACCAACCAATACCGCAATTTTATTTTTCCAAAGTGCATTAATACTAAAAAAACCTCTCCGCTTGTAGGCATCATCAACTACATCATCATGCACCAAAGTAGCAGTGTGCAACAATTCAATTAGCGAAGCACCTCGATATGATTTTTCAGAAATGGAACCACAAATACCAGCCGCCAACATCACATACATTGGGCGCATTTGCTTGCCCTTGCGCTTTACAATGTACTTCATTATTACATCTAACAAAGGCGTTTTGCTTTTGATAGATAGCTCAAATATTTTTTCAAACTCATTAATATCTGTTTGTATTAGCGATTGTATTTGAGAAATTGATGTCAATTATTAATAGATAATTTAAATTTATTTTTTTCGAATAAATGAAGCCGCTTTAAATAATATTTGGTTGATTTCAGGTGAAATTTTTAGTGCCAATAAAGATACTACAAATATTAAAGTTGCCATTGTGCTTTTGCAAAATATAGTAATGTAAGGATTAATAATATACGGAATAAAATAAACCACAACACCCACCATAGCAGCCAAACCAATAGCTATAACACTATTTAAAGTAAAAGGTTGAAATTTAAATTTCAACCAAACAAAAATAAATTTTACAATATTAAAAAATACTACGGTAAGCATGCCTGCAATTGCTGCGCCTATAATTCCGTATTGGGGTATCAATAAATAATTTGTAAAAATGGTAAAAAACAAAAGCCCAATAATTAAATAAAAATTAAATTGATAGTGTTTTGAAGTTTGAATAATTTCACCATTAATACTAGTTGCCATATCCACCAATCGTGCTATACAAAGCAGTATTACAACCCATTTTGTACTTCCTGAACAACTAAATTCAATGGGTAAAATTTGTAAAAAATAATCCATATTCACCACCACTAACATCACCAAAAAACTACCCGTTATTACTAATTGTAAGGATGATTTTTGATACAATTCATTTATTTTTTCAAAGGCATTATTCCGCCAATGTTCTGAAAGCAATGTGATGATTATTTGGGTAATGCTTCGTTGAGGTACTTGCACTACAGTACATATATATACTGCCAATCTAAAAACACCTGCACTTTCCAAACCTGCATATTTTGCAATCATCAAACTATCAATATTGCTTGCTAATGCCCATGCAGCGCCGCTTAATACATTCACTAAACTATATTTAACAATTGCTTTTTTTGAAACTACAGCATCAAATTGCGCATTTGCTGACCAGCTAAACCAATCTTTTTTAAAACTATAAATGACAACAGCCAAAAATAAAATTGCCCATATTAATACAAAGCCAACTACAAAATGATGAAACGTAAATATATGCCCAATAAATAAGCCCAAACAAGCTAGGGTAAGCAATCGCAATAATACTTCTCTACAAAAGTTAGCAAAAATAATATCAGATTGTGATTTGAGAAACGCTTCAAAAAAATTATACAACGATACAAATACTATCAATGGCAGCACCCACCAATAATATTGAATAAATAAGGCTGATTTTTGTTGATAATTGGCAACAAAAAAAGGTTTGCAAAAAATATAGGCTAGCACCACTAAGGCAATGCCCACCAACAACATTCGCATCAAAAATTGCAAAAACCGAGGTTGATGTACCGTATCATTTTTAAAATGTGCAGCATAATAATAGGCGGCATTACTAGTGCCCAACATAGCAAAAATGGATAAAATACTTGCCAATGGTAACATTACACCCATCGTTAAACCAATTTGTGCTGCTGACAAATAATGCGGAAAAATAAATAAAGTTGAAACTACGCCTAATGCTACGCCAATATAGCTGTACACGGCTGCTCCAATACTTTGTTTTATTACAATTCCCATGGTAGTTGCAAATGTAATGCAAGAAAGGATATCAGCCTAAATACTCTTTTAATAAATTTGAATTGTACTTTTGCAATATTTACTTTTATAAAATATGTTGTTTTTAGCATTATCAATTCTTACTTGCACCTTACTTAATATAATTTTAAAATCATTTGCAAAGTTTGATGTAAATACTTTTCAAGCCATTGTTATCAATTATTGGGTTTGTACTTTAACGGGTAGCATTATTGAAAACTATTATACCCCCATACACTTTGAAGCCATGAGCACACCTTGGTTTTATAGCACTTTAATGTTGGGTATTTCGTTTATTATTCTGTTTAATTTAATGGGGCTTACGGCTCAAAAACTAGGCTTAACGGTTGTTTCAGTTTCCAACAAATTATCATTAATAATACCTGTTTCACTAGCTTTTTTTATGATGAAGGAACAAGTTACTGCACTAAAAATAATATCCATTATTTTGGCTTTAACGGCTGTGGTATTAGTTACCCTTCAAAAAAATAAAGCGGATAACAAACCTTCAAAATTGCTATTTATTTTACCAGTGATACTTTTTTTAGGAAGTGGTTTTAATGATAGTTTAGTGAATCATATTGTGCAAACTACCGGTTTATCTGAAGCCGATAAACCCAAATTTGTAATCTGGATATTTCAAATTGCTGCAATTTTAGGAACTAAAATTTTAATTATTCAATTAATTTTAAAACAACAAAAATTAGCTTTAAAAAATATTATTGCAGGTATTTGCTTAGGCATACCAAATTATTTTAGCATGTATTACTTGGTAAAAGCTTTGGCTGATAGTGGCCTACAAAGTAGTGTTATATTTCCCATAAATAATGTTGCTATTGTAATAGTATCCGCTATTTCAGGCATTCTTTTATTTGCTGAAAAACTGAGCAAACTTCAAATAGCAGGTATTTTATTAGCTTGTGTTTCAATAGCTATTTTAGCCATTCAGTAAATTGTGGTGCTTCGCAACAAAATTTTACCGTGCCTCTTAAATTTATTTCAATAAAAATCTATTGATAAACGACTCACCCTATTGTATTACTGCTCAGCAACAATTCTATTTACACTACGGTAAATAAATTCATTATAAATATGTCTTCGGGCAAATCGGGCCTGTGCAGGTGCATTCACTAATTTCACATAAGTATTTTTTGGCACATCAAAATATTCATAACTACTTCCATCACTAAAAGTAATGCTTAATTTTTGTGATTTGTATTGAAAATCTTCAATGCCTGCCGTATTGATTGTTTGATTATATTGCTCAACAGATGCTGCAATGGTTTCAGGCGCTATACTAACTAAAAAATGGTACGCTTCAATAATCGTTTTACTTTTTTCTTCAGCTGCAATTTTACCCACTTCATCATTTACAAATTTATCAGGATGGCAATCCTTCATCAAATTGCGATAAACTGACTTCAACTCCTTTAATTCCGCATCTTTTGTAACCGACAAAAGTTTTCTATAATCATCTATTAATTTCATATTGGGCGCAAAGGTAAAATTTTTATTCTTGAATAAGGAACTATAACCAAATATTCTATTCATCAAAATAAATAAGCCTTATTAATTCCGCAAAAATTAGCTTCAAAAATCTATCTTTGCGCCCGAATGAAAAATATTAGAAATTTCTGCATTATTGCACATATCGACCATGGCAAAAGTACACTTGCCGATAGATTATTAGAAACCACCAAAACCGTTACCCAACGTGAGATGCAAGCTCAAGTATTGGATGATATGGACTTGGAAAAAGAACGTGGCATCACCATTAAAAGTCATGCTATCCAAATGGATTTGGTGTTGAGGGGCGAAAAATATGTATTGAATTTAATTGATACACCTGGTCATGTTGATTTCAGTTATGAAGTGAGCCGTGCCATTGCTGCCTGCGAAGGCGCATTGTTGTTGGTGGATGCTACACAAGGCATTCAAGCGCAAACCATCAGCAATTTGTATCTGGCCATGGATAGCGGTTTAGAGATTATTCCTGTTATCAATAAAATTGATATGGATGGTGCCATGATTGAAGAAGTGAAAGACCAAATTGTTGATTTAATTGGTTGCGATAGAGATTTAATTATGACTGCCAGTGGCAAAACCGGTTTGGGTGTGCCTGAAATTTTAGAAGCCATTGTGGCTCGTATTCCATCGCCAAAAGGCAATGTAGATGCGCCTTTACAAGCTTTAATTTTCGATTCGGTGTATAATTCTTTCCGTGGTATTATTGCCTATTTCAAAATCATGAATGGCACTTTGAAAAAAGGCGATAAAGTGAAATTTGTAAATACCGACATGGAATATTTTTGCGATGAAGTAGGTGTTTTAAGAATGAAGCTTTCGCCACAACCACAATTAAGCGCAGGTGATGTGGGCTACATTATTACAGGCATAAAAGATAGTCATGAAGTAAAAGTTGGTGATACCATTACTGTTGTAAATAATCCATGTGAAAAAGGAATTGATGGTTTTGAAAATGTGAAACCAATGGTGTTTGCAGGTGTTTACCCCATTGATACCGATGATTATCAAGAGCTTCGAGAAAGCATTGATAAATTAAGATTAAATGATGCTTCACTAACTTACGAACCCGAAAGTAGTGCTGCGTTGGGCTTTGGATTCCGTTGCGGATTTTTAGGATTGCTGCACATGGAAATTGTGCAAGAAAGATTGGAACGTGAATTTAACATGACGGTAATTACAACCATTCCAAACGTAAGCTACTTGGCTTATACCAGTGATGGTAAAAAACATACAGTCAATAATCCATCTGAATTTCCTGACCCTAGCAAATTAGATTATTGCGAAGAGCCTTTCATCAAAGCCTCAATTATAACTAAACCCGAATACATTGGTGCTATCATGAAATTGTGCATGGATAAACGTGGTATATTAATGAATCAAACTTACTTAACTACTACAAGAAT
>JBEANU010000266.1:0-3749 GCA_041165265.1 Bacteroidota bacterium
TAATTTTAATTTTTTCAACAAAATTAATTTTACTTAAAGCAAACCACGAACCGCCCATTACAAAAATCATCAACACAAATTGAAAAATAATTTTCATGATATTATTATTTTATTTTTTACAAATTAAATGAGTGAGCTCAGTGAAAAACCAAAGATTAATAGTTGCTCCATTTCTAACTTTTGAAGCAACTTTAATCGTAATAAATAAATCAACGATATTAAAAATTACCACACAAATTAAATAGGCTATATAGCTATTGGTTAATTGAGCTGAGCCAAATACAATTCTTATTGTCCAACTAATATTTATTGAATTGATAATAAATAAAAACAATTGCATTAATAATGCTTGGGTGCAATGCCAGCGAATAAAATGCGATTTTTTACGATTATAAAAATAAAAGATTAAGGTTGCTAATAGATTAAAGATAGGTAATGGCAATCCACCAATTATAGCTACAACTGACATCAAATAACTGTTTGAGGCTTGCTCGTATTCAGCTTCATTAAAAAAATAGTTTTCGTTTTTTATAGTATTCATTATAAATGTTTAAGGATGTTCCAAATCCAATTTAAAATTAAAAGCCCGATTAAAATTAAAACAATAACCCTTTTACTAAGCATTGCATCAAACTTTGTTTGAAGTTTTAGAAGTATATTTTTAGAAAAAAAATAATCAATTGAAATTACAGCAGGTAGAAAAAAAAGTAAAAACACACCTAAAATGCCTAGTGGGTTCAACAATAAAGCTTTTAAAAAATTACCATGCAAAAAATAAATTGCTGATCGGGTTGTGCCGCACGAAGGACACGGATAATTGGTAGCCAATTTAAACAAGCAAACCGTAAAGTTTGCTTGTTTAATGGTATTTGCAGATTTAAAATTATATACAATCCAAGCCCATGCTATTGCACAAATCAGAAGTATTAATAATTTGAATTTCAATATATCTTAAAATAAAAACTGTGTTATTTTTTCATAATTCTTCTGACGGGTAGATGGCATAATCATAAACCAATCTACCACCGTCCAAATGTAAAATCCACCACATGTTAATAGTTTTCCAACTCCTAATCCGGTATCACCAATCATAAATCTATCAATGCCCAATGAGCCACCAAATATTGATATAATAAGCATTGTTGTGGGGTCTTTAAATTGAATTGCAGATAACATTGACCATTTTGATTCATCCATCACTAATAACTTTTCTCTAATATGCATTACTTGTGCAGGTTCGAAAAACTTTCCGTTTGCCATGATAAACATGTCTACTTTTTGAGCGTCCATTTTGTTTGGTTTTATTTGTTTGTAAGAATTTTATATAACTCCCACTTTAATTAGGTGTAATACAAATGTAAATTATTATCATTTATTTTATTAAAATATTTAACTAGATTATTATGTTTTGTTACTAAAAACTATTGTTACTTTTAATTACAATTTCATCAACCAAAATAATAAAAACAATGGATACAATTTTAGATCAACCGCAACAACCAATTAATGAACGCCGCAGTATTGAAGATGTTTTACAAAACGGATACAGCCTTAGTATTGGTAATGTTTGGAACCGTGGTGCTGATATTTGGAAAAAAAATATTGGCGGATTTTTACTTTATTTTATTGTTGGTTCCATTATCATGAATGTAGTTGGCCTTATTCCGATAGCTGGAATTGTGGCTACTTGGTTCGTTTTAGGACCAGTTTTTTCAGCAGGTTTTTATATTGCTGCTTATGCTATCACTAAAAACGGAACTGTTGCAGCAAATGATTATACTATTGGATTTAGAAAAATGATAGATAATGCGTTATACGTTTTACTATCTCTAATTATTTTGGCCTTAGTTTTTATTCCTGTAATGATGAGTTTGTTTGCATCATTGGCTTTTTTATTAAAGGCTGATTATAAATCAGCTGATAGTATTCGTGAGGTGTTTTCAATATTGGCGCCGGTTGTGGGTATCATTGCTGCATGTATTGCATTAGCGATGTTGGTGTATGTATTACTAATAATGGTGTATCCGTTGATACATATTTATGGATTATCGGCAATTGATGCAATACGAGTAAGTGCCCGAACGGTAATCAAACAATACTTTACATTTATAATATTGATGTTTACTTTATTGTTACTAAATGTGGGTGGTGCAATTTGTTTGTTGGTAGGTATGTTGTTCACCATTCCTTTATCTTATTGCATTTTATATGCAGCTTATGAATCAATTTTTGAACCTACAACTTCAACAAATAGTTAGTACTTAAATTTATTTCTTTTCAATTTGTTCGGCTACCCATTTCAAAAAATTCTCTTTTCCACTTTTATCACTTGATGAAGTAATAAAATGATGAGGTGTTGTTTTTATTTTTTCTTTCAGTTCTTTTTGAAACGCCGAAACATTTGCCGAAGGCTTATTTCCTAATTTTTTATCTGCTTTTGTAAAAATATTAATTAGTTGAACATTATTAAGCTTAGCAACAGCTTCAGCAAATTCAATATCAATTTTTTGAGGCGGAATTCGTGCATCAATCAACTGACAAACTACTTTTAATTGCGCTCTATTTTCAAAATAATTCATCATTCGCTGCAACCATTCAGCTCTCATTTTTTGCGAAACTTTTGCATAACCATATCCTGGTAAATCAACCAAATTCCAAGATTTATTTATTTTATAAAAATTAAAAGTTTGTGTTTTGCCTGGCTGAGATGAGGTATGCGCCAAGTGTTTTTGGTTACATAAAAAATTAATCAATGATGATTTGCCTACGTTGCTTCTGCCTGCAAAAGCAAACTCGGGCAATGATTCAGCATTCATTTTATCCCAATCAACATAACTGCCTGTGTATATTGCTTCTTTTATATTCATGATTGCAAATGTAATAGCTTTAGCATTTTCATTTTTAAAAAAATGTAGCACCTTTACATACTTAATAATCATCTACTTTTAAATGTATAAAACAATACTATTTTTTATTGCCATAACCAGCTTATCAAAACACGTAACTGCTAATACTACAATCTTTAAAACCGATTCAGCAAAGCAAATGCGCTATTATACCATGGATACTATTAGAGTAAGTGCTGCAAAACAATTTCAGTATAGAGCATCATCAACTAAAATAAATGATTTATTAGATACAAAACTAGCTGTTGATTTTAATTGGAAGCAATGCCGAATGAATGGAAAAGCTACCTTATTATTAAAGCCCCATTTTTATGCTACCGATTCAATAACCATTGATGCCAAAGGATTTAACTTAAACCGAGTAGCCTTTTTAAATTTACAAAACGATACAATTGATGTGTTTTATTTATATGATTCAACACAAATAAAACTTAAATTACCAAGCCTTATACAACCCAATGAAACATACAAAATTTATATTGATTATGTAGCCAAACCTAATGAACGCCGTGCCAAAAAAGGTAAAGCTATTGCCAATGATAAAGGTTTGTATTTTATTAACGCAGATGGAAAAGATGCTACAAAACCCAAGCAAGTATGGACACAAGGTGAACCGCAAGCAGCTTCGTGTTGGTTTCCTACGTTAGATAATCCAAATCAAAAATCAACTTCCGAAATTCATATTTGTAGGCCTATTAATTTTATATCCATATCAAACGGTGAAAAAAAATACAGCACTATAAATGATGACTCAACCGAAACTGATGTTTGGATAATGAACAAACCTAATGCGCCCTATTTATTTATGATGGCTGTTGGAAACTTTTCAGTATCTGATAATCA
>JBEANU010000267.1:0-5716 GCA_041165265.1 Bacteroidota bacterium
AGCCACCTGCGTTTGCATACTCCTTTTCTCCAAATCGTTCTTCGCCTCCAAATATTCACTTCGCAATTCTTTCAATTCTGATTTCACTTTTGCAATATCCCTAATTCGTGTTTCCGCCAAATGATTTGAATAGATATACACCAACGCTAACAAAAATAAAAACAACAAAAAAGGCAAATGATCAATCAATTTTTTGCTTGCAAATTGCTCCTTAATATCTTTTAATAGCGTTGACATTTTATAATTTTTTTCTTTGGGCGGCTTACGGGCTATTCGCTACAATCTTTTGCTCAACGCTAAAAACCTACGCTGCAAAAGGATTTTCGCTACTATCCCTGCCGCTTCGCTTTTCATTTCTACTTTCCATTTTCAAAATCCCCCTAACCCCCTTTGCAAGGGGGAATTGCGACACTCATCATTCTCACCTGCTTGCATTATCTCACATCTTCATTAGCACAACTTGTCCCGATTAATCGTGGATTAGCTAATTATCTTTTCTGCAATCCGCAGTTTAGCACTTCTGCTTCTTGGATTTATTTTTAATTCCTCATCGCCTGCTTCAATTGGTTTTTTAGTAATCAATTTAAATGGACGATAAATATTTCCAAAATCATCTTTTTGTTGTTCGCCATCAAAACTACCATACTTAATAAAATCCTTTACCAATCTATCTTCCAACGAATGGTAACTCATCACCACTAATCTACCGCCAGGTTTTAATGAACTAAATGATTGCTGTAAAAATTCTTTCAATGCTCCTAATTCATCATTTGTTTCAATTCTTAAAGCCTGAAAAACCTGCGCTAAATATTGATTCTCTTTTCCTCTTACTGCACTACCTATGGCTTTAATTAACTGCTGTGTTGTTTCAAACTTTTTTGAAATTCTTGCAGCAACAATTGTTTGAGCCAATGTTTTAGAATTAATTACTTCGCCATATTTACTAAATACATTTTGCAATTCAATCTCTGAATATGTATTAATAATTTTAGCTGCTGTTAAAACACTTTGCTGATTCATACGCATATCCAATGGTCCATCAAACCTAATACTGAAGCCACGTTCGCCAACATCAAATTGATGAGATGAAACACCAAAATCGCCTAAAATTCCATCTACAGGATATTGCTCATGAAATTTTAAAAAACGCTCCAGATGACGAAAATTTTGTTGAACAAAAATTAATCTTTCATCATCAGGTATATTTTTTTGTGCATCTTCATCTTGATCAAATGCTATCAAAGAACCTTTATCGCTTAATCTATTTAATATTGCTTTTGAATGGCCGCCGCCGCCAAATGTTACATCTACATATATTCCATCAGGATTTATATTCAATCCATCCAAACACTCTTTTAACATTACTGGATTGTGATACATCCTTTATTAATTTAAAATTCAATTGAGCCTAAAGCTTCGTTAATAATTGCTTCGCTTTGTTCAGCATTAATTCCTGAAACTTTTTTATGATATTCCTTCTTATCCCACAATTCAAACATTTTACCCATACCATTCAACACCAATTCTTTTTTAATTCCTTTTTCTTCGCATAAATTTTTGGGTAATAATAATCTGCCACCTGCATCTAAAGAAGTAGTAAATAATCCGCTTGTAAATAGCCTAACTGCTTCTTTATTTTTAGTGTTTTGAATATTCAATGCACTCAATTTCTTTTTAATTAAATTCCATTCATGTTCAGGATACATATTCAAACAATTATCAGTACCTCTAACAATCACAAAATTATTTGAAGCACACTCAGGCAATTGCTTCTTTAAAGCAACCGGAATTAGTATGCGGCTTTTATCATCCAGCATACATTCAAATTCTTGATGAATTTCAGTTTGTTGATATGTGATTTCCTTTTTTGCCATTTGCTTGCACAAATTTGCACTTGCTCCCACATTTTTGCAAATAAAATCCACAATTAATTTATCCACATAATTTTATTCAGTATTGTAGGCACTTACAGGGTGTGCAAAAAAGTGGAGGCGGTGTGGGAAATTGTATATTGAGTTATAATTTAAAAAACAAGTACATAAAAAAAGGCTGTTACAAACTACATTGTAACAACCTTTTTTCTAAACACTTAGCTTATAATTATTTTGCCTTTTTATAGGCTTCATTCATGCCTTTTTGCACCTCATCAGTAATTTCCAATTCATCTTCAGCATACAAAATACCGCTACCTTTTTGATAACCAAGTATGTAATCATAGTGCTTCGTTTTGTTATATTCTTTCAAATAACCATGCATTTTGTTAGTTAATTCATCTGTCATTTTTTGCATGCTGATACCAAACTCTTCTGATAATTTTTCTTTTTGTTGCATTAAATTTTGTTGCTTACGCTGCAAACTGGCTTGCACTGATTCAGCTTGAGCAGCAGTCATATTGCTTACTCTGGCTTGTGCATCCTCATATTCACGTTGTAAAGCTTGCGCTTGATTATTTAATAATGTTGAATTTTTTTCTTCCTGAGCTTCCATTTCTTTTTTTGATTTAATATAAAAATCATAATGCTCTAACAATGAATCGGTGTTCACGTAAGCAATTTTCATATCACTTCTAAGTGTTGACGATTTGTTGAATGATGAACTTGGTGATTTAAAATGCAAGTAATACAAAACAGCTACAGCTATTGCCAATACTATGTTTGCAACTAAAGAAACGTTTTTCATTTATTATTTTTTAATTTATTGTAATTCGATATTTGCTTTTTCAAAATCTTCCGGAATACCAATATCAATAAAGTAGGTATCGCTCACAAAGCTATGAAACTGTAAAAAATTATAGTGTGTTTCTAAGAAATCTTTTTCGAAACTAAATTTTTTAGGAAATTTAAAATCAGTCATAATGCTTTTGTTCATTAAATAAATTCCGCCATTAATAAAGCCTTCGGCGGTTTGTTGTTTTTCTTTAAAGCCAATAATATTTTTATCGGTATCAATTTCTACAATACCATATCTATTAAAATTTTTCATTGGTTTTAATGCCATTGTTAAATGCGATTGCAATTGTTGGTGTTGTGTATCCATCAATGCCAAATCAACATTATAAAATGTATCGGCATTTAGCACAAATGCATTTTGTTGTTGCATCAATGCTGATGCTTCACGTAAACCGCCACCTGTGCCTAATGGTTCATCTTCAATGGCAAAAACCATTTCAAATTCATCATCCCACTCCCACAAATATTCTTCAATCATTTCATGCTTATATCCTACTGAAAAAATTAATCTTTCAATTTTTTGTTGTTTTAATTGTTTTAAAATATAATATAAAAAAGGCTTTCCGGCTACTGGCGCTAATGATTTAGGAAGATTTTTAATCATCGTTTTTAATCTTGTTCCTAATCCGCCTGCTAAAATTATTGCTTCTGTTGTCATATTGATTCAAAGATAAATTTATTACTACAACACTTTTACTGTTTTTCAAAATTCTTTGTTTGCTCACCCACACTTATTAATTAAATGCCATTAGGAAATGCTGAAACATTAGAATTATTTCGTAATTCATTTTTTAGCTGACCTCACCTTGTATTCCTCTCCAACCTGTCCCGTATTTCAATCAGGAAAGGAGAGGAAATGGTAAATTAAGATAGAGCTCTATTAATTATTTCATATTTTTTCCATCATAAAATATTTCTACCATTAGCAATCCTACCTTATTATATATTAATTTCAAATGGAACATTTCAATTTTCAAGGGGGTTAAAGCCCTAATACGAATGGCAGTTTATTCACCACTGACTTAAGGCGGTGGTTACAAAAATGCACCATCTTATTTATTGTAAGAACATCACTAAAAATATCCTATAATTTGAAAATTTAATGTTGTAAACAAAATCACTCAAATAAAACAGTTTGAAATATTTTTCGCAATACACTTTTTTTTGTTGCGCTTTTTTGGTTTGAGCTATTTTCCAATTTATATACTTCAGATGGCGCAAACCTTGATGCTACTTTAATCTCAGTATTTGTAGCAAATGGTAAAAATGCTGATACAGCCTTTTCGGGTGTATTATTCTCTTTTGATAAATGGGAAAGCAATACATATTTCAAATTTTCATTTTGATGATTTTTAAAAAGTTCCGCTGCTTCAATATTAGATAAGTGGCCTTCGCCGCCACTAATTCTATCTTTTAAATACTGTGGGTAATTTCCATTCCTCAACATTTCTATGTCATAATTTGCTTCTAAAAAAACGGCATTACATAATTTAAAATGTTGCTGCAATTGTTTGCAAACCTTACCAATATCAGTAAAAATGCCAATAGTACAATCCTGAAAACTTACTGTGAAGCTATGTGGATCAATGGCATCATGAAATTTTAAAAACGATTTTATTTCTAAATCACCTATCCAAATAGATTGATTTGATTCAAAATCTTGCATCAAATTATGGATTCCTTTTATCCATCTTCTCCTAGTTTTTTTGGTGATATAAACTGGTATTTTATATTTTTTTGCCAATACTGAAACACCTTTAATATGGTCAGCATGCTCATGCGAAATGAAGATGGCAGCCACTTTATGAATATTTAAATTCATGGCTATCATTCTTTTTTCAACTTCTTTGCAAGTGATGCCCACATCAATTAATACAGCCGTATCATCATTACCTACATAGTAACAATTACCATTACTTCCTGAATTAATAGATGCAAAATACAACGCCATAAATAAACTATATAATTGGAAAAATATTTGTTACAGATGAATAAAATTTGAAAACCTCATCATTCAAATTTAGGTTTAATAATGATAATTTACTTTGTTGTGGTGCTTCCCATTTGAATCCCCATTTTTTCATAATAAATATCATTGGGTTCCCATAGTTCAATTTTATTTCCTTCCATATCTAATATATGAACAAATTTTCCATAATCGTATGATTCAATGGTATCAACAATTATTACATTTTCTTTCTTCAATTCTGAAACTAAATTTTTTAAATTTTCAACCCGATAGTTTATCATAAAATCTTTTTTACAGGGCTCAAAATAAGTGCTTGTTTCTTTAAACAAACTCCATTGAGTAAATCCTTTTTTTGTGCTATCAGCACCTTGATACCACTCAAATACACAACCATATTGATTGGTGCCTAATCCCAAATTTTTTTGATACCACTCCCTCATTTTTTTGGGTTCTTTACATTTAAAAAAAATACCACCAATGCCAGTTACTTTTTTAGTTGGTGTATTATCATTTTGCGGTATCAGCAATGTTTTGAAGGCAAACCCAGTTACAAACGATGTTGCAATAATTAATATCAGTAATAGTACTTTTTTCATTTTTGGCATTTATTTAATTCAACAAATATCTTCAAACCAATTTTAATTTTCGAAAAAATAAAAAACCGCTTGCAACCAAAGCTGTAAGCGGTTTCATTAGTATATTTTCTAACTAGCGGATGAATTATACTACTAACTTTTTATATCTGAATTTCTTGAATGCATTTTCGCCTAAGCGTTGTTTTTTGTTTTCTTCATAATCGTTAAAAAATTAAGCATAAACTTTATAAAGCTGAAATTGCTGATGCCCATGCCAATTGCTAAGTATGTTTAGCTCTTCTTTGTAAATGTCTTCAAAACCATCACCACCTTTAATTAGTCGTCCCTCAACAAGTCATTTGGCACCAAATTGCCATCAAAACAAAAATTTAGAAAATCAAGAATCGATTTTGTGCGATGGCTTTGTGTTAGCGAAATCGAAT
>JBEANU010000268.1:0-3935 GCA_041165265.1 Bacteroidota bacterium
TATAAACCACTAAATTTATTTATTGCCTTTATGGCAATAGGTTTTATATGTGTAGTAAGCAATTTTTTAGCTCAATTAGGATATAACCCAACTGATGATGGAGTGATTTTATCATTAGCAAGGCGTATGTATATGTGGCAAGCGCCGCATAAAGAGTTTGTAAGTATTAGGCCTACAGGTAGTGGTTTTATTCATCTTCCTGAATTATTATTGGGCGGTAATTATGTTTTTTTAGTGTCACGATGGGTAGTTTGTTTTCAATTTGCTTGCATCTCTTTTTTCTCCATCTTATTGCTTCAAAAAGCATCTTCTTTTACCGCTTCATTTTTTATAAAAACAATAATTTTTATAATTTCTTTTTTTTTAGGACTACACTCGTTTCCATTATTTGCCTGGACGACAATTGATGCCATTTTTTGTGTCATTGTAGGTACCTATTTTAGTACTTTTGAAAATACTTACATGAAGCAAATAGGCTATGGTATTGCAGGTTTTGCCATTATATGTAAGCAGAATTTTATATTTATGCCTTTCCTTTTAATTGTATTAAATAGGGATGTAAAAAATTTAGGGGTTTGGTTATTTACAGTTTTGCCTGTTTTGGTTTATGTTGAAATGATTTTTTTTTCAGGATCAACATTAAATGCTATTGAACAATTTACAGCACGTACTGAATTATTTCAAGTAGGAGTGAAGGCATTTATTTTAAATCCGTTTTTATGGATAGGTTTTGGTTGTTCGCAATTATTATTTTGGGCAACTAAATCTGATAAATTAAAAGCAATAAAGTATTTAGTACTGATTTTTTTACCAGTGATTTTATTGGGTATTTTATGTTATCGTAATTCATACCGAGCCATTTTTTTTGTTGAGTTTGGTATTTTAATTTCATTGATTGTAATTAAGATAATTCAAAAAAATAATGAAAAATGGTTTTTGATTTTTGTAGCCATGTTAGCTTGGAGTTCAGCCATATCATTGGGTTGGAACTCAACAGGGTTAGCATCAGGTATTATCTGGATTGCATTATTAACAGAGGTTGATTGTACAAAAAAATGGATTACATATACGTTGTTTATTTCATTAATTTTTAGCGCCATCACATTTTATTATTTGCGTACTAATTTTATTTATAGGGATAATAAAGCACAAATGTTGCACTATAATTTAAATAATATTTATGGCTTTGCCGGTATTAAAACTAATAAAAACACAGCAATGGCAATGGCTGAGTTGCAAGGGGTTAGCAGTAGATTAGGCGAAAATAAGTATATTACTATAGCAGATTTTGCAGGATTTTGGGCAACCCATTCATCCAATAACCCAGCCAGTATGGATTGGTTAATTGATGATGAAATGCCATCAAAAAAATTACGAGGTAAAGTATGGAAAAAAATAGATGCCAACAAAAATGTAAAATACATTATCATCCAAAAATACTACTCTGAATTTTTAGCGGATTCATTAGTGCCCATTCGTAATAATGATGTGAATTATAACTTAATTGATAGCGTAAAAATGCACTACATTCAAAAGTGGGAGGGCAAATATTTTACCGTATTTACAAAGCCAATGCAGCAATTACAGTAATGGTAACTAGTAAATTACCAATCAAATAATCTTTAATAGGTAGGTAATCAAATGGCATTATTTTTTTGTGCAAATACAAAAAATACATCAGCAAAAATTTATCGGCTAAATACGAAATTAAAAAACCAGCTATGATGCCATAAATGCCCCAAAACTGCATCAATAAAAGACTTAATACAATGTGTAAAGTGCATTCAGCTAATGCTCCTATCATTAAATATTTATTCATTCCTAAGCCAATAATAATACTTTGCGGAAATAAAAATCTACTAAAAACCAACAAAGTATATAGGTTAAAATAAATTGCACTATTACTAAATTGCTGATTATAAAATAATGGAAATAAAAATTTGCTTGCAATAATTAATAAGCATAAAATGGGCACTAATACTTTTATTAATGAGGCTGTTTTTTTTTTGAATTGTTGCAGTGCTTCAGCTAATTCATTTTTTGAAATAATCACTATTAAAATGGTAGCTAATGAGTTGGTAAGTAATTGTAATAACGGAAATTCACGAGCACCCATTTTATAAATAGCATAGGTTTCATTTCCATAAAAATGGTGTACTAAATATTCATCCATATAATCACCCAAACTACCAATTAAAATAGAGAAAGAAATAATTAAACCTTGTGTGGCAAAGGATTGTATTTTTTTGCTTTTTATAAAAATACTATTTGGTGATTTTAAATAAAAATATATAGATAAGCACATTTTTAAAAGCGCTACAATGCTTAATGCTAAAAGAATTCCGTTTAATGATTGGTAATAATAAAATCCTAATCCGGCACCAAATAGTAATGATAAAAAATTAAGAATACCGTAATGTATAAGTTTTTTGTTTTCATTATTTACTAATAAATAATGCTCATTAATGTAGGCTTGATTATTAGCAAAATGAAAAATAATAAATAATAAAAATGTAGATGACGGTATGCTATTAAACCATGCATTTTTAAAAAAATAAAAACCTACAAATAGGGTTGCTGCAAATAGGCAATTGAAAATAAATAGTACATTAAATGTAGTTTGATAATATTGATTAGTGCTCGTTTTTTCATCACTTTTGCTGATGTAAAAAGTTAAAAAACCACCTAACCAAAAAAAACTAGCTGAGCCGCCCAACATTAGTAAATACTCATATACACCAATGTTTTCAGTACTAAATCCGGCTTTAACTAATAAAATACTAATTAATAAATAAGCACCAAATCTTAGTACTTGAAAAATTTGAAAAGCATTAATATTGGTTTGAATTTGAATCTTCAATGTAAATAGGATAGGGGTTAAATATGGTGCAATTATTGGTTTGAATAAGTATGAATTTTTTCAATCAATACTTTTAGTTCAAATGGTTTTGTAATAATATCGTTCATGCCTGCTTCAAAACATTTTTTACTATCAAACTCATTGGCATTGGCTGTAAATGCTATTATTGCTGAGTTTGTATTTAAATTATTTTTATCATTTCTTATTTTTATCGAGGCATCAATACCGTTCATCACTGGCATTTGCAAATCCATCAAAATAATATCGTATTTCTTTTTTGTGGTATAACTGATAGATTGTAAGCCATCTTCACAAGTATCTACAAGGCATTCAGGAAGGCTTTTTTGTAGTATTTTTTTGGTGATGGTTAAGTTCATTTGATTATCATCTACAATTAAAAAGGATAATGTTGGGTTTATTTTTTTAATTAAATCAATACTATTTTTTGCCACGTTTTCATCGGATAGCAAACTGCTTTTTTCAATAATTTTTAATGGAATTTCAACAAAAAAAATAGACCCACTTCCTACTTTACTACTGCAACCAATTTTACCATCAAACATTTGTACTAACTTTTTACAAATATTTAATCCTAAGCCTGTGCCACCAAATTTAATTGAAATGTAGGCATCGGCTTGATTATAACTTTCAAACAATTTTTTACTGCTTTCTTCTGAAATGCCAATACCTGTGTCCTGAATTTCAATACGTAATCGGGCTGAATTTTCAGGTACTTGAAGTATGGAGCAACGCATTTCTACAATACCATCTTGCGTAAATTTAATGGCATTATTTAAAAGATTTACAATTATTTGTTGTAGCCTTTGTTTATCACTTTCAATATTTTGGATGATGGTTGTTTCAAATTTTAATCGGTAATCAATATTTTTATTTTTAGCATTGTATTTTAACATGTTAAATGAATTGTTCAATACTTCAGGTAAATCAATTACTGCATTTACTAATTGTAATTTTCCTTCTTGTATTTTTGAATAATCAAGTATATCGCCAATCACAGCTACTAAATGATGCGATGATGTTTTTAATGATGTAAAAAGTTCTTCTGCTTCTTCTT
>JBEANU010000269.1:0-6514 GCA_041165265.1 Bacteroidota bacterium
CCTGAATGTGAAGAAGCTGTTTTAAATCATGCCGATTATATTGGTTCAACAACAGGTATTTTAAATTTTTCAAAAACTGATTTGTGTACTGAATTTATTGTAGCCACCGAAACAGGTATACTACATCAAATGATGAAAGCATCGCCCAATAAAACTTTTATACCAGCACCACCCAATAATAATTGTGCTTGTAATGATTGCCCACACATGAAATTAAATACGTTAGAAAAAATTTATTTGTGCTTAAAGTATGAACAGCCAGAAATTATTTTAGATGAAAATATTAGAAAAAAAGCAGAAGGAAGTATTTTAAAAATGTTGGAAATTAGTAAGTAATTATGGTTTGATATAAAAGCTTGTATCAATAAAATTAAAATACTTTTTGTTTTTTAAATCTGAATAATTTATTGCCTCCCACTTAGTTATAAAAACTTTATTTTGATGAGCTATATATTCAAATTCATTTTCTTTTTCAGCAATCATGATAGAGTTGCTTTGCTTCGTTTCTAATGTGGATAATAACCAAATTTCACATGAGCTTGACCAACTTAGTAATAATATATTCATGGGTAAATTTTGCTGAAGAAGAATTGATTTTTTACCACCATAAGTTAAGTTAATTTGCCTTACAGTTTCAAGCCGATGGGTATAAACTGAACTAATATTATAAACCCTTAAAACACCTACCAATAATATTATTAAAATAATTG
Source organism: Bacteroidota bacterium (assembly GCA_041165265.1). GTDB lineage: Bacteria > Bacteroidota > Bacteroidia > Chitinophagales > CAIODY01 > CAIODY01. The sequence goes on from JBEANU010000269.1 coordinate 711, forward strand.
AAGAAGATAGTTTGTTTGAAATGGCAGGAAATACATCAAACAATAAAGGAAAAGAAAGAAATATCATCAACATTACATATTCACTTTCTAAATAAAATTGGTCGGCACCGCCCTGATGACTAACATTTACAATAAACAGAAATCCCAAAAAAAATGATTGAAACAAAATAAGCTTATACCAAAGTTTGTTTTTAAAATAAAAAAAAGAATTGATAAAAAATAAAATAGGAATAAAATAATAATCGGTGATACAATAGTGAATAAAATTTTTGTTGGATTGAATAGTAAAATAATTAGGAAACAACCATTTAAAATTGGCTAAACTGCTCATAGCATCATTATCATAGCCATTTGTAAAAAATTTATTTTTAATAAAAAACAAAACTGTAAAAATTAAAGCTAATGGTATCAGTAATTTGCTAGCGTTATTGTAGTGAAATAAAAAGTAAAAAACACCAAACAGAAAAACAAAAGGTAACAATGGATGAAAGAAAATTATGGTTACTATAAAAACAGGACTTAAAATATAAAACCATTTTTTTGATGCTGAAGTTGACAACAAATAATCTAACCAGCTTAAATAAACTAATGTAAAAACAACACCTTGATATAGCTCACACTGTATCCAAAAAAAAGTATGAGTAGTAATGCCCATTAAAAACAAAAGCGTAATTAAAGCAAGCTTAATATTTTTAAACACAAATAAAATAATACAAAAACAAGCTAAATAAAAAACTATAAAACCTGTGGAGTATAATATTATTATTGATGAAAGCGGTAGATTTAACCACGACCCAATTACCGGAAAAATTTGAGTAAAAACAGCGCCAAACCTATCAGCCTGAATTGCAAAACCATTGGCTCGTAACATTAGAAATAACTGAAATGATGTATCAAAAATTATAATACGCTCTTTTACAAAAACAATTGCCAACACCAGCAAAACAGCAAATAAACCAAACCCAGTAACTATAGTAAATCGTTTATTCATTTTTTTTGTTCAAAATTAAAATTTAACAACACATTCAAAAAAAATATTTTATTGATTGTGGTTTCAAAGCCTAACTTAGCAACAATGAAAAGCCGCACCATACGATTAGTAGTTTTATTCGGAACCATAGTAGTGGTGGGCCTTTTGGCCATACAAATATATTGGGTAAAAAATGCATTAGATTTAAAAGAACGCCAGTTTAACTCAAGCGTACAAATGGCATTGATGAAGGTGGTAAACCAAGTAACGCAATTTGGTAATGATACCACACAAATTGTTGAACCCATCAAACAATTGCCCGATAATATGTTTGTGGTTACGGTGAATGAAAAAATATATCCCAATATTTTAGAGTCGTTATTAAAGCGCCAATTTGAAATGCACCATTTAGATATGGATTTTGAATATGGTATTTATGATTGCAATACCAACAATGTGCTTTATGGCAATTATGTAAATTTTGATGAAATAAAAGCGGCATTTCAGCAAAGTGCTACATCGCCCAAAAAACAAAGCACAGGCATTTTTCCAAAAATAAATAAAGATGAATATTATTTTTTAGTTCATTTTCCAACCAAACAAACATTTATGTTTCAAGAAATGGGATTTTGGTTATTTAGTACAGTTGTATTAATACTAGTAGTTTTATTTTTTACGTATGCCATTTTTGTAATATTAAAACAACGAAGATTAAGTGAAATTCAAACGGATTTTATTAACAACATGACGCATGAATTTAAAACACCATTAGCCACCATATCCATATCAACCGATGTATTGTTGCAGCCAACAATAACCAATAACCCTGAGCGTTTGATGAGTTATGTTACTATAATTCAGGATGAAGCAAACCGATTAAAAAATCAGGTGGAAAGAGTTTTGCAAATGGCAAAGTTGGATAAAGAAAAAATTAAATTAGCCATTGAACCACACGATATACACACCATTATTAAACAAGCCGTTGAAAATTTAAAACTTACTATTTATAATAAAAACGGAAAAATTAATTTGGATTTAAACGCCCAACAAAGTATTGCTCAAATTGATAAATTACACATTCAAAACATTATTTATAATTTATTGGATAATGCAATAAAATATTGTGAAGATGACCCCGTTATAACCATAGCCACCCAAAATTATAAAAAGGGCATTGAGATTGCAGTAGCTGATAATGGAATTGGAATTCCGCAAGAATCGCAACCGTATATATTTGATAAATTTTATAGAGTGCCCACGGGCAATATACATGATGTAAAAGGATTTGGATTAGGATTAAATTATGTAAAAATTATGGTTGATGCACATAAAGGACATGTAAGATTAAAAAGCGAACCCAACAAAGGCACCACCATTTATATATGGTTGCCCATATCAGATGATGATAATAAAACATTATTTAAATAACCAAAAAATAAAAAAATTATAATATGAAAAACAAAATTTTATTAGCCGAAGACGATCAAAATTTAGGCTTTGTGATTAAAGATGTTTTACAAACCGAAGGATACAAAGTGGAGTGGGCAAAAGATGGAAACGCAGCATTAAAATCATTTGTAAATGGTACATTTGATTTATGTGTGTTAGATGTGATGATGCCCCGAAAAGATGGCTTTACTTTGGCGGAAGATATTAGAAAAAGCGACAATAAAGTACCCATTATTTTTTTAACCGCCAAAAGCATGAAGGAAGATGTAATTAAAGGATTAAAGGCTGGCGGCGATGATTATATAACTAAACCATTTAATACCGAAGAGTTTAAATTGAGGGTTGCTAATATGATAAAACGAACCAAAACCGAAACTGCGCCTACTGAAATGAAGGAGCTGTATAGTTTTGGTAAATATAAATTTGATCATAAAAATCTTACGCTTCAGTTTAGCAATAAACCATTGCAAAACCTTACTGCTAAAGAAGCCGATATCTTACAAATTTTTTGTCATCATATTGGCGAAGTGGTATCACGGGAAGATATTTTAAAACGAGTATGGGGCGACGATGATTATTTTATTGGCCGAAGCATGGATGTGTTTATCAGCCGATTACGAAAATATTTAAAAGATGATGCCGCTTTGCAAATAGTAAATATTCATGGTGTAGGGTTTAAGATGACACATGAAAAATAAAAAATATTAGCCCAACGGTTAAAGAATATTAACAGAAATTATCAGAACAAATAAATCAAAACTTATCTTTGTAAAACCTTATCAATAATTAAATTGATAAGGTTTTTTTAATGTAACAAAATGCAATCGCAAAAAGAATTAATAGAAAAACTAAAAACCGAAGTAGCTGAATTTAAAGCCAACTCAGCCGATGAAGCCGAAAAATTTCGCATACGGTTTTTAGGAGCAAAAAATATATTGAAAGATATTTATGCTGAAATGAAAAACATACCTGCTGAAAACCGAAAGGATTTTGGTGTATTGGTAAATGATTTAAAAACTTTAGCCGAAAATAAATTTGAAGAATTTAAAACCTTAAAGGTTGAAACATCGAGCAAAACAAAACAAAAACCAGATTTAAGTTTGCCCGTAGATGCTACTATTGGCAGCCGTCACCCTATATCGTTAGTACAAAATTCAATTATTGAAATATTTGGCGAAATAGGATTTGATGTAGCCGAAGCTCGTGAGATTGAGGATGATTGGCATAATTTTTCAGCATTAAATCTTCCCGAAAATCATCCTGCACGTGATATGCAGGATACTTTTTTTGTAAATCAAAATCCTGATTGGATGCTGCGTACACATACCAGCAGCGTACAAGTACGATTAATGGAAAGTGCCAAGCCGCCATTTCGTAGCATAATGCCAGGCAGAGTTTATAGAAATGAAACAATATCAGCACGGGCACATTGCTATTTTCATCAGGTGGAAGGATTATATATTGCTGAAAAAGTGTCGTTTGTTGATTTAAAACAAACGCTATATTATTTTGTAAAAAGATTTTTTGGAGATAAAGTTGAAGTACGGTTTCGCCCAAGTTATTTCCCGTTTACTGAGCCATCAGCCGAAATGGATATTAGCTGCCAGCTTTGTGGTGGCAGTGGTTGTAGCGTATGTAAGCAAAGTGGTTGGGTGGAAATATTGGGTTGTGGTATGGTGCATCCAAATGTATTAACCAATTGTGGTATTGATGCCGAAAAATATTCAGGCTTTGCTTTTGGGATGGGTATTGAAAGATTAACCATGCTAAAATATCAGATTAATGATTTAAGATTATTTAGCGAAAATGATATCCGATTTTTAAAACAATTTAGCGGCGCATAAATTTTAAAAAATGGCAGCAAAACCAATTATACTGCAACTTGAGCCCGATTATGATTTTCAAATTTTAGCAATTACCGCTACCGTGCCCGATTATTTAATATGTATTGAACTCGACCATCAATTTGATGTACAACTTGTTCAACAACAGCCATTAAAACTTATAGTAAATAAGCAAGCGGTTTTGTTTTCGTGGTTTGCTTTATCGTGTGATGTTCGTGAATCAGAAATATGCTTATTAAATAATAAAACAGAAGGAAATTATTTTTTAAAAGAAATAAAATATGCTGATTATTTTTTAAGAATAAACGGAATCTGGGCTTTTGAAAACAAAACAAATATAGCAGATTGTTTAAAAAAAATAGAAGGAGTGCAGGCGGTAAACCAATTGGATGTTTTAAGTATCAAACAAAAAGAATTATTAACCTTTGAAATGGTTCATCCAGATTGTATAGTAAGAAACGAAATAGAGGCGGAAAGAAACGCAAAAATAAAAACAACAATGATTTAATTTGATGCTCAAACAATTTAATTTTGAGCCATCATTATTGTTAAGCATACCGGTTTTTAAAAATATTGCTATTTCAACAAAAATTATAACATGACATCAGCTATTTTATTATTGCAAGACGGAACCGTTTTTAAAGGTTATGCTGCCGGAAAAATTGGAACAACCACTGGCGAAATATGCTTCAATACAGGCATGACAGGTTATCAAGAAATTTTTACTGACCCAAGTTATTACAAACAAATAGTAGTAATGACCAATATTTTTATTGGCAATTATGGTGTAAAAAAAGCTGATACCGAAAGCGCTTCAATGAAAATAGCAGGCTTGGTTTGTAAAAACTGGATGCCGCAATACAGCCGCCACAGCGCCGATGGCAATGTGCAAGATTATTTTGAAAATGAAAACATGGTAGGCATTCAAGGTGTAGATACCAGAGCCATTGTGCAACATATACGTAATGCAGGTGTAATGAATTGCATTATATCATCTGAAATAAATGATATTGACGAATTAAAAAAACGCTTAGAGGCTGAGCCATCAATGGCTGGCAGAGAGTTAAGTAGCGAAGTTTCAACAAAGCAACCTTACTATTTTGGTAATGAAAATGCTACATTAAAAGTAGCTGTTTTAGATTATGGTGTAAAGCAAAATATTTTGAAAAGCCTTGCCGATAGAGGAATGTATTTAAAAGTTTTTCCTGCCAAAACCACATTGGCTGAAATGCAAGATTTTAATCCTAATGGGTATTTTATCAGCAATGGCCCTGGTGACCCAGCCAGTATGGATTATGCAATAAATACAGTGAAAGATATTTTAAGCACCAACAAACCATTATTTGGTATTTGCTTAGGACATCAGTTATTGAGTGAAGCATGTGGAATTAAAACTTACAAAATGACCAATGGTCATCGTGGATTAAATCACCCTGTAAAAAATTTACAAACAGGCACTTGCGAAATTACTTCACAAAATCATGGCTTTGCTGTAGATGAGAAAATGGCATTAAACAATCCTAATGTAGTGGTTACGCATA
>JBEANU010000270.1:0-16653 GCA_041165265.1 Bacteroidota bacterium
AGCAGGTTAATTGTATCTACCACATTTAATGATTTAGGAAAATTTATTAAGATTGGAAACAATGTAGGTATGGGTGAATTTGCTTATTTAGGTGGTGCCGCAGGATTGGAAATTGGCGATGATTGTATTATTGGTCAGTATTTAAGTTGTCATCCTGAAAATCATAATTTTGAAAATCCTGATGAATTAATAAGGTTACAAGGCACTACTCGAAAAGGAATTAAGATAGGGAAAAATTGTTGGATTGGGAGTAAAGTTACTTTTTTAGATGGTGTTGAAATTGGCGATGGATGTGTGATTGCAGCCGGAAGCGTAGTGAATAAATCGTTTCCATCACAAAGTGTAATTGGTGGTGTTCCTGCTAAATTATTAAAATCTATTTAAGTTATAGATTGGTTTAAATTATTCTGCATCACTGGTTTGCAAATCTTTTTTATCTACAATTTTTATTTTCAAACCATCTTGAAGCCTACGACTAACAGCACTTGCAGGTGATATAATAACTTCATCATTTACTGCAATTCCGTTTTTTATTTCAATAAATTTGGTATCCTGCAAGCCAGTTTTCACTGGGCATAATTTCGCTACTCCATTTTTTGCAACAAACACAACTTCACTTTGTATTATTTTTTCGTTGATACTTTTTGCGGAATCATCACGTAATGTTACAGCTTGAATGGGCACTGCAATAATATTTTGTACCGAATTTGTAAAAATTTCAACTCCAGCATTCATGCCAGGCAGCAATAAATTTTTTGAATTCCGTTCTTTACTTAATTCATTATATGAGTTAATATCAATTAAAATTTTTACTGTAAAAGTGGTGGCTTGATCAACAGAACCATTTGAGGATAGCGACTTTGATGAATTAGCAACTTGAGTTACAGAACCTAAAAATATTTTATCACCATAGGCATCTACTTTAATATGGGCTGAATCACCCACATGAATTTTTACTACATCACTTTCGCTAATATCAATTCGCACCTCCATGGCATTTAAATTTGTAATTCGCATCATTTCAGTACCAGCCATTTGCGATGTGCCTACTACCCGTTCGCCTTTTTCAATATTTAATTGAGTAATTGTGCCACTCATAGGCGCTACAATATTTGTTTTGCTCATGTTTTCATTTGATTCTTTTAAGTTGGCTGATGCACTACTGATGTTATAATTGGCGGCTGAAATGTTTTCTTTAGCAGCATCTAATTGCGCTTCTAAATTTTTATAATTGGCAGTTGCTGTTAAATAATCTTGCTCTGAAATTATTTTATCATCAAATAATTTTTTCTGACGTTTAATATCAAATTCAGCTTTTGATAATTGCGCTTCAATTTGCTTTAAAGATGCCTTGCTGCTTTGTGCATTTGCCTTTGCTGCATTTACGGCGGCCATAGTTCTATCCACATTGCTTTGATAAGTTTCAGGATTGATACGTGCTAGCAGTTGCCCTGCTTTTACTTCATCACCATCTTTTACTAAAAGTTCTTTTATTTCACCAGGTACATCAGGCGAAATTTTTACTTCCTCAACCGGATAAATTTTGCCACTTGCTGATACCGTTTCAATGATTGTATGTGTTGTGATTTTTTCAATCGCTACTTGTTCCATTATTTGTTTGCCAATCCATCCTTGCCACTTGGCCACACCTAATAATGCGGCTATTATTAGTACTGCTATTATTGCTTTTTTTATCATCATGTTGGGTTCTAAATATTATTGAATTAGTACATCGGTTTTCCTTGATAAAAATCTAAAATTTTTATTTTGAATAAATAATCAAACGTAGCATTTGTTGATTCACTTAATGATTTGGTGAGATTATTTTTTGAAGTATTATAATCTAAATAATTAATTACACCAGCTTCATATTTTTTTGTGTTAGCTTCAAATGCGCTTTGTTGTGCAATTACCAAAACCTTTGCTGCTTCTTGTTTTGCAGCCGCTGCTTTTACATTTAATATGGCTTGGGCAATATCTTGCTGCAATTGTTTTTCAGCTATTTGAAAATTTAATTTAGCAGTGATTACTTGTAATTTGCTTCGTTGTAATGCACTTCGGTTTTGAAAACCATTATAAATAGGAATGCTTAAATCTAAACCAATTGATTTTCCATAATTTTTATCAATTTGGGTATTAAAATTAATTTTTTCAGTAGTGAAATTCCCTTGTGCATCAATGCCTGTAATTTTTTTTGCAGCATCTGAGTAGCTAGTTCGTAATGAGCCAAATAAAGTTAATGTTGGCAACATTGCGCCTTGGTAATATTTAATATTTTGTTGCGCTGATTGAAGTTTTATAGAATTAAATTTTATGTTGGGCTGAAGTTCAAATGCCATACTGTAAGTACGGTTAAAATCAATATCAGCATCTACAATATTTAAGTTTGAAAATGATGTATCAATCATTAAATATTGATTTACATCCATATTCAATAATTGTTTTAAATGTAAAATGCCCACATCAAAATTGTTTTGAGCTGTTACAATATTTAATTCATCATTGGCTAAAGTAGCTTCTACATCTTTTATACTAATTTCAGCTAGTGAGCCTGCAGCAATAAGTTTGTGGGTTTGTTGTTTTTGAATTAAGGTTAATTTTTTTTGTTGCTGCATTATTTTTAGTTGCTCTTTAGCATTTAATACGGATAAATAATAAGCAGCAATATTTAGTGCTATATCGTTTCTTATTTTTTCCGATTCACTATGCGCTGCTTGCAAATCGTATTTGGTTTGAACCCATTGTGAATGCTTGGTAAGCCCTGCAAATATTGGTAAGCTTGAATTTACTGAAAATGTATTGGAGCCAACTGATGTTGAACTTTCGTAGGAGTTTGAAGTTGGATTTAATACCCTACCAAAACTATAATATTGGGTAGCATCTGCTGAAACATTTGGCAAGTACGACATTTTTATTTGAGTAGCATTTATTATTGCCGTTTGCACATTTACCATACTTTGTTTTAATTGTAAATTATTTTCAAAAGCAAACTGAATACACTTTTGCAAATTCCAAGTGTTTTGGGCTTGCGATAAATTGATGATAGCACTTGCAAAAATAAGAAGAAGTATTTTTTTCATGACGGTAAAATGTCAATAAAGATACGTGTTGAACGATTATTTTATTTGAAAAATTTTATTGAATAATTATTTTTCATGATTTATCACATCAATAAATTTTTACATTTGCAAAGCTAAAAACTAATTCAATGGAAGCATATGTAGTATCGGCTCGTAAGTATCGCCCAACAAAATTTGAAGATGTGGTAGGGCAAAGCCATATCACTACTACTTTAAAAAATGCATTACGTCAGCAACAATTGGCTCATGCATTTTTATTTTGTGGCCCTCGTGGAGTGGGTAAAACTACCAATGCCCGAATTTTGGCAAAAGTAATTAACTGTGAAAATCTTTCAGCAGATGTTGAACCTTGTAACGAATGCCGAAGTTGCCAATCATTTAATAATAATTCATCATTTAATATTTTTGAATTAGATGCTGCCAGTAATAATTCAGTAGATGATATTAGAGATTTAGTGCAACAAGTACGCATACCACCGCAAGGCTCAAAGTATAAAGTATATATTATTGATGAGGTGCACATGCTTAGTCCACAGGCTTTTAATGCTTTTTTAAAAACATTAGAAGAGCCACCACCTTATGCTATTTTTATTTTAGCTACTACTGAAAAGCAAAAAATTATTCCAACCATTTTAAGCCGATGTCAGGTTTTTGATTTTAACCGAATCAAAAACGAAGATATGGTAACGCATTTGCAAAAAATTGCTTTAGATAGGGGTGTTGCAGCCAGCGAAGAAGCTTTACATTTAATTGCTATGAAGGCTGATGGTGGCTTACGTGATGCCTTAAGTTTATTTGATAAAATGGCAAGTTTTTGCAATGGAAATGTTACTATTAATGAAGTATTAGAGCAGCTTAATATTTTAGATTTTGAATTCAATTTTAATATTACCGATGCTTTATTAATTGAAGATAGAGTGACGGTATTACATACTTTTCACACCATTTTACAAAAAGGATTTGAAGGCGATAATGTAATTAATGCTTTAGCTGACCATTTTAGAAATTTATTAATGTGCAAGGATGCAGCCACCGTAAAACTATTAGAGGTTACGGATGCTTTGCGAAATAGATATGCCATGCAAGCACAGCAAACACCACTTGCATTTTTGCTAAGTGCATTAAATATTTTGAATGATTGCGATATCCATTATCGTAGCAGTAAAAACCGACGATTGCATGTAGAGATGTGTTTGATTAAATTGTGTTACTTAAACAGAGTTTTGCTACAACCAACTTTGCTTGTAGCTGCCGATGTTGATTCCAAAAAAAAAATTGAACCTATAATTGCTACCCCTACAAATGCTGAAATAAAAGCTACTGTTTCGCCAATTGCAAATCCAAATAGTGCGGTCAAATCTGAAGCATCGGTTACCGCCGAGCCTCCCTCGCAATACATTCCTAAAACTGCATTAAAAGCTACAGGAAGTAGTTCGGCAGATACATCTACAATTAATTTAAAAAAAATTGATTTAGAAAAAATGCAGCAACAAGCGCCTTTGCCCCAAGTTGCTGAAATAAAAGTGGAAACAAAAAAAGAGGAACCAACGGTTGAAATTTTTAAAAATATCTCGAATATAAATACTGAAAAATCGTTATACACACCCATGGAAAAATTCAATGCTATGGTTCAAAAAAATCCATTGTTAAAAGATTTAGCAAATGATTTGAATATGGAAGTTGATTTTTAGAATTATTATTATGGAAAGTAATTTCAAATTGGTTTGCTTCAAACTATCGGCTCGTAAATATTTGTAGCCGAGGCAAAAGCGTTGAAAATTAGGATGTAAGAGGCATTTTCATGCTGGCAAGTTTGCAGCGTTGATTGAAGTATAGCGAACTTGTGCTAAATGGATAGGAAAATTTGTGAAAGAATGAACCCTGTTTTAATGTTCTATAAATAATTTGCTTACATCAAATATAAGCCTCAACTTCGCCGATTCTAAAATCAGCAATGGCAAAAAAAAAATTACCTGAAATAAGTGAACTTGAAATTGAACATTTAAGTGTTTATGGTGCACGGGTTCATAATCTTAAAAATATTGATGTACACATACCTCGAAATAAATTAGTGGTAATAACGGGTATTAGTGGTAGCGGAAAATCATCATTAGCCTTTGATACCATTTATGCTGAAGGTCAGCGCCGTTATATGGAAAGTTTTTCAGCGTATGCCCGTCAGTTTTTAGGAACGCTTGAACGCCCTGATGTAGATAAGGTTACAGGGCTTTCACCAGTAATAGCAATAGAGCAAAAAACCACTAATAAAAACCCACGAAGTACCGTAGGAACAGTTACTGAAATTTACGATTTCATCCGTTTATTATATGCTCGTGCTGGTGATGCATATAGTTATGCAACAGGTAAAAAAATGGTAAGATATTCAGAAGAGCAAATTTTTGAACACATCAACACCCACTATTCAGATAAAAAAATCGCTATTTTATCACCCATTATTAAAGGCAGAAAAGGGCACTATCGTGAGTTATTTGAGCAAACCCGTAAGCAAGGTTTTACAAAAGTGAGGGTTGATGGAGTGATTACTGATATCAGCGATAAAATGCAAGTTGATCGGTTTAAAATTCATGATATTGAAGTATTGATTGATAGGGTAGAAGTAACCGAGGATGATTATGTTAGAATAAAATCATCATCGCAAACCGCCATGAAAATGGGTAAAGGTGAAATGATGATATTGGATTTTGAAACCAATAAAATTGAACGCCTTAGCAAAACCTTAATGTGTGCTGATACTGGCATTAGCTACGAAGAACCATCACCCAATTCATTCTCATTTAATTCGCCTTATGGGGCTTGCCCATATTGCAAAGGCTTAGGCTCAACCAATATTGTAAATGAAGCATTAGTAATACCTGATGCTAAAAAATCAATTCAAAAAGGTGGTTTAGCACCTTTGGGTGAATACAAAGAAAATTTTGTATTCATGCAATTAAATGCATTATCAAAAAAATACAAATTTAGTTTAACTGATTCTATCCATTCAATATCAGCTGATGCGATGCAAGTTATTTTGCATGGCAATGTATCAATGGATAGCGTTTTAAGCAACAGAACAGATACTTGGCAAGATAAAAGCGATTTAGTATTTGAAGGTATTTTACCCATGTTGCAACGCTACTTTAACGAAACCGCCAGTGATAGCATACGCAAGTGGGCTGAGGAATACATGGAGTTGAAAGATTGTGAAGCATGCAACGGAACTAGATTGCGCAAAGAATCATTGTTTTTTAAAATTAATGAAAAAAATATTGCTGAATTATCTGAAATGGACATTGCTCAATTGCATCAATGGTTTTCAAAAGTGTTACACACATTATCTGAAAAACAAAAAACAATTGCGTATGAACTAATAAAAGAAATTATCACCCGATTACAATTTTTATTAGATGTAGGATTAGATTATTTAAATTTGAATCGTGCTAGCCGAACATTGAGTGGTGGCGAATCACAAAGGATTAGATTGGCTACACAAATAGGTTCGCAACTTACTGGCATTACTTATATTTTAGATGAACCAAGTATTGGATTGCACCAACGTGATAATCAAAAATTAATTCAATCATTAAAAAAACTAACTGAAATTGGTAACTCAGTATTAGTGGTGGAGCATGATGAAGAAATTATGCAAGCAGCTGATTACATTATTGATATTGGGCCAAAAGCTGGTGAACATGGCGGACGAGTAATGGCTCAAGGAACTTATGCTGAAATTTTAAAACAGCAATCTGTTACATCTAATTATTTAGGCGGTCACCAACAAATTGAAACTCCTCAAAAACGAAGAGAAGGAACAGGCGAAAGTATTGAATTGAAAGGCTGCAAAGGCAATAATTTAAAAAACATTGATGTACAATTTCCGTTAGGAAAAATGATTGTAATTTCTGGTGTTTCAGGAAGTGGTAAATCAACATTGGTAAATGAAACCTTGTATCCGTTGTTGATGCAGCATTGTTATAATAGCCGAATTAAGCCATTAACATATAGTTCAATATCAAGCCTAAAAAATATTGATAAAGTAATTGAGATTGATCAATCGCCTATTGGTAGAAGCCCACGTAGTAATGCAGCTACTTATATCAATGTGTTTTCAGATATACGTAATTTATTTGCCATGTTGCCCGAAGCAAAAATTAGAGGCTATAAATCGGGTAGATTTTCATTTAATGTAAAAGGCGGACGATGTGAGGTATGTGAAGGCGGTGGTATGAAAATTATTGAAATGAATTTTTTACCAGATGTAGAAGTGCTGTGTGAAAAGTGCATGGGCAAACGATTTAATAGAGAAACTTTAGAAATTAGATATCGTGGTAAATCAATCAGTGATGTGTTGGATATGACGGTGGAAGATGCTGTACCATTGTTTGAAAATATACCCAACATTCATCGCCGAATTAAAACTTTAGCTGAAGTAGGATTAGGCTATATTCGCCTTGGCCAAAGCGCTACAACCCTTAGCGGTGGTGAAGCACAACGTGTAAAACTAGCATCTGAATTATGTAAAATTGATACCGGTAATACATTTTATATTTTAGATGAACCTACAACTGGTTTGCATTTTGAAGATATTAGAGTATTGATGAATGTAATTCAGAAATTAGTTGAAAAAAAGAATACCGTACTTATTATTGAGCATAATTTAGATGTAGTAAAATTGGCTGACCACATTATTGATATTGGCCCTGAAGGCGGCAAAGGCGGTGGTGAAGTTTTATTTCAGGGCACACCTGAACAGCTGATTAAAACTAATATTGGCTATACTAGCAAATATTTAAAAATGGTGATGAAAAAATGAGAATGCCCAAATAGATTTTTGTTTGAAATAATCTTATTTCCCAATTCGTAGTTTTAAATTATCTTTCAGCATTAAATTATAATCATGAAAAAAATTGATTGGCTAATTTTTCGCTCATTTGTTCCACCTTTTATTGCCACTTTTTTTATCACACTCTTTGTATTTTTAATGCAATTTGTTTGGAAATATATTGATGATTTGGCAGGTAAAGATTTAGAGCTTTTTGTAGTTGCAAAATTATTATTTTATACATCAGCCAGTTTAGTGCCACTATCATTACCGTTGGCTTGCTTATTAGCATCCATCATGACGATGGGTAATTTGGCCGAACATCAAGAACTTACAGCATTCAAATCATCAGGCGTTTCATTATTTCGATTTATGCGATCAATTGTATATGCCGGATTTGCACTTTCAGCATGTGCATTCATTTTTAATAATTATATCATACCCGTAGCCAATTTAAAATCAGGAACATTGCTGTATGATATTCAAAACAACAAACCATCATTAAGTATTAAGGAAGGAAAATTTAATAATGGCATTGATGGTTATTCAATCAAAATTGCTAAAAAGGATATGGATGGAAAAACAATTCATGATGTAATGATTTATGACCATACCAGTGGCCGAGGCGATGATAACATAATAGTGGCTAAGCAAGGTGAATTAGTAACTACGGCTGATAAAAGATTTTTAATCATCACCTTAAAAGATGGGTCACATTATCAAGATGTAGCTCCTAAAAATAACCAAGCATCTGAGTTTGTTCGAAGTGATTTTAAAGAGTATAAAAAATATTTTGATTTATCAGGGTTTAAGTTTGAACGCACCAATGAAAATCTGTTTAAAAACCATTATCAAATGATGAATATTAGGCAATTAATGAATCAAACCGATACACTATTAAAACAGCGAATGGGCTATTATTCATTTCTGCACAATTATTTGAAGCGCTATTACAACCTAAATTTTTTGCCCGATACTAATTTAAAAGTAGTAACCACGGCACATCCTATATCAAATTTTTACGAATCATTACCCAAAAAAAATAGAACTAAAATAGCTGAGCAGGCATTTACATTAGCGCAAGATGTTCGCTCAAATATTATTTCTACAACCCGTGATGTGGGCTATTCAAAAGAAAATATGGCACGTTTTGATATTGAAATTCAACATAAATTTTCTTATTCATTTGCATGTTTAATGCTAATAATAATGGGTGGTGCATTGGGTGCTATTATACGTAAAGGCGGATTGGGATTGCCTTTGGTGGTAGCAGTTTCATTTTTTGTAGTGTTTCATGTATCCAACATGACAGGGCAAAAATTTGCCGAAGGCATGAAAATACCAGTATGGTTAGGATGTTGGATGCCATTGATTGTTTTGTTCCCGGTTGCATTATGGGTAGTTGATAAAGCCCGTCAGGATGCTTTAATCTTCTTATCTCGTGATTCAATTATCCATAAATTCTACACCATAAAATGGATTCCGAAGTTTATGAAACCTAAGTTTATTTTTAAAAATTATTATCAATAAATTATTGATTTTATGTTTTCATTCCTTCAATTAAAACAACCCAATACCAAATATTTTTTTTGGGTATATTACCTGTTAATTCTTGTTTTTGGCGGCTTACAGCTAATTTATACAGCATCTGAAATGTTTTTGAAGGTAAATAATTTGCTGACAACTAAGCTTACACTCATCTTTAAAATTTTCACATTTATAGGCAGCGGTTATACCTATGCAGCCATTTGTTTAGCATTATTAATGATAGATAAATGGAAAGGAATAATAGCTATCGTTTGCTTTGCACTTACCAGCTTAGTAGCTCAGTTAATTAAACATTTTTTTGATAATATTCCCCGACCTGTTGAATATTTTTCGCAACAACATATTCCCATTAATTTTCCATCTGGTGCCGAAATACTTCATTGGTCAAGTTTTCCATCGGGTCATACCACATCAGCTTTTAGTATGTTTTGTTTGATGGCATTATTGTTAAAAAACAAATATTGGTCAATCATGTTTACATTTATTGCATTAGCAGTAGGTATTTCAAGAGTTTATTTAACAGCACATTTTGTTTGCGATACTTATGCAGGAATGATAGTAGGAGTTGAACTAACATGCGTTGTGTATTGGTTATCTGAAAAAGTGAATTTTAAAAGAAGTAACTAAAAAATCAAATTCTAAAGCATTTCGTTTATATTTTTGCAATCCATTTTTAAAAATAAATTATCATCATATGAAAACAGTTGAAAGTTTTAATTTTAATAACCAACGTGCCATTGTTCGTGTTGATTTTAATGTACCATTAAATGCTGCATTTAATATTACGGATGATAGCCGTATAAAGGCTGCATTACCAACTATTAATAAAATTATTGCCGATGGCGGAAGCGTAATATTGATGAGCCATTTAGGTAGGCCAAAAGAAGGTCCAACTGAAAAATATTCATTAAAACATATTGTACATCAAGTAGCAAATTTGTTAGGCAAACCAGTTCAGTTTGCTAATGATTGCATGGGCGATGAAGCCATTGAAAAAGCAAGGGCGCTTAAAAATGGCGAAATATTATTATTAGAAAATTTAAGATTTTATAAAGAAGAAGAAAAAGGAAATGAAGCATTTGCTAAAAAATTAGCATCGTATGCTGATGTATATGTTAATGATGCCTTTGGTACAGCCCATAGGGCGCATGCATCTACCACTATCATTGCTAATTATTTTAATGATGATAAAAAAATGTTTGGCTATTTGATGGCAGCTGAAGTAAGTAATGCACGTAAAGTAATTTTGCATCCTGAAAAACCATTTACAGCAATTGTTGGTGGTGCTAAAGTTTCAGATAAAATTTTAATCATTGAAAAATTGATGAATACTGTGGATGCATTGATAATTGGCGGCGGTATGACATACACTTTTATGAAAGCCATGGGAAGGGAAATTGGTAAATCATTATGTGAAGATGAAAAGGTAGAAACAGCTAAAGCTTTAATTGATATGGCCAAGCAAAAAAATGTGCAGTTATTATTAGCCGTTGATTCAGTAATTGCTGATCAATTTGCTGCTGATGCAACTACTCAAATAGTTAGCAACGATGCTATTCCCAACGATTGGATGGGTTTAGATATTGGGCCAAAAACAATTGAAATTTTTGCCCAGCAAATAAAAAAATCTAAAACAATTTTATGGAACGGCCCAATGGGTGTTTTTGAAATGAAAGCTTTTGAAAATGGCACCCAACAAATTGCCGAAGCCATTGTTACAGCTACTGAAAATGGGGCATTTTCATTAATTGGCGGTGGCGATAGTGCAGCAGCAATTCATCAATTTAATGTAGCATCAAAAGTGAGTTATGTAAGCACGGGTGGTGGTGCATTGCTTGAATTTTTTGAAGGGAAAGAGTTGCCAGGCGTTGCCGCTATTGAACGCAAAACTGTTATGGAAAATTAATTTTTTAGCATCAAATTAGTTATGAAAAAAAGAACCTTAGTAATGTCAGGTGTGATTGCATTAACCATGCAACAAGGTATAAAAGCACAAAATATTGATATACAATCATCACAAACAGTTGTAAATGAAATTGAAAATCCTGTTTTTTCATTTGTGGAACAAATGCCTGAATTTGTGGGTGGTGAAAAAATGTTGATGAAATTTATTTCATCTAATATTAAATATCCTGAGCAGGCAAAAATAGATGGTATTGAAGGACGAGTTATTATATCTTTTATTGTTTCAGAAACTGGTAAGCTTACCGATTTTAATATATTACGTGATATAGGCGGTGGTTGTGGTGCTGAAGCTGTTCGAGTTCTTAAACTATCACCTGATTGGAAACCTGGAAAGCAAAACGGAAAAGCAGTTCGTACAAAAATGACTATTCCTATAATGTTTGTGCAAGCTGAACCAGAAAAGGTTCAACAACCTGATAAAGCTCAATTTCCGGGGGGTGATGAATCAATGAAAATGTTTATAGGTACCAATTTAAAATACCCTGAAAAGGCAAAGAAAAAAGGTATTGAAGGAATTTGTAAATTAAAGGTTACAGTTTTTAAAGATGGCACATTATCAAAACCTGAAATTAGTAATTCATTAAATAAAGTATTGGATGCTGAAGCAATAAGAGTATTTAATTTGATGCCTAAAAAATGGTTGCCTGCTACCATCAATAATAACTATGTAGATAGTGAAGTTGAAATTTCATTTGAATTTAAATTACCAAAATAAAAGTCATGCAAAAAGCATTATATATTACAAGTTTAGTAGCCGCATTTATGTATGTTTTCATGGCTGTTTATTTAGCTTTTTTTGATACAGTAGTTAGGCCGCATATTGGTAGCAATAAGGTGTATGGCTTATCGGTAATGCTTGCTGCTTACGGATTATTTAGATTATGGAGAGCCTACAAAACAAAAAAATCAATAAATGATGAAAAATAATTTTATCCAAAAAAAAATAACTGCAATAGTGTTTTTTGTTTGGATGCAATGGAGCTGTACCAGTACTTCAACTCAAAAATATACTGATACACCAACATCAGGCGAAGTAACAATAAGTGCTGATGAAACTTTAAAACCTATTATTGATTCAGAAATAAATGTATTTGAGGCAGCTTATAAAAATGCTCATGTGAAAGTGAGATATGGCTCTGAAATGCAGTGTTTTAAAGATTTAATGAATGATAGCTCACAAGTTGTAGTTGTAGCTCGAAAATTAACTTTGGATGAAAAAAAAATCATTAATAATCAAAAATATTTTCCTACTGAAACCTATATAGCTAAAGATGCCATTGCGTTTATTGCAAACAATTCAAACCCCGATACTTTACTTACCTATCAACAAATACAGCAAATTATAACTGGTAAAATTTCAGATTGGAAAAGTATTTCAACCACATCAAAATTGCATGCTATTCAAATTGTTTTTGATAATGCTAATAGCAGCACTCTTCGTTACATAAGCGATTCAATGCTTAAAGGCAGTGCATTACCAAAAAATATTTTTGCCACAAAAACAAATGAAGAAGTGATTGATTACGTAAATAAAAATGAAAATGCCATTGGTATTATTGGGGTAAATTGGTGTAAGGAAATGGAAGCAACTGACCCATTAGCATTCACATCAAAGGTGAAAGTGTTAGGCATTAATCCTCTTAAAAAAGTTGAAGTTGATTTTCCTCAACCTATGCAAAGCTATATTTATAGCGGTTTCTATCCATTCACTCGTAAAATTTATACCATTAGTCGTGAGGCGCATGCAGGGCTTGGCACTGGGTTTGTTTCATTTTTAGCAAGTGATAGAGGTCAGCGTATTTTATTAAAACGTGGCTTGGTTCCTGCAACTATGCCTATCAGAATTGTGCATCTAAAAAAATAATTATAATTAACAATCGTTACCCATAAATATTGAAATCAAATCAAATGAAAAAAATCTTTTTAATTGCTTTTACCTTAACCAATTTATCAAAAATTACAATTGCCCAAACTGATGCTGATGGCGCAAAAGCTATGTTGTATGAAAATTATGCATCTGCAAAAAATATTTATTCAACCATTTTAAAAAGTAATTTAACTGAAGCTGATAAATGGTTTAATGTAGGTGAAGCTTATTTTAAAAACGAACAAGTTGATTCAGCTAAAATATTTTATCAAGGTGGATTAGCTGCTAACCCTAAATTTGTTGCCAATTATGTAGGTGTGGCTAAATGTTTTTTGGCAGAAGGCAAAAAGGAAGATGCTATCAAAAATTTTAATAAAGCTTTAGATATGGTAAGCGGTAAAGATATACCTACTGCTGTATTGGTTGCCAAAGGATATATTAGTGATGAGAAAAATGGTATGCCTGATGAAGCTATTGAATTGATGAAAAAGAAAGTAGAAATGAATGATAAAAGTGCTATTGCTTACGAAGCTTTAGCTGAAGCATATTTGTATAAAAATGATGGCGGAAATGCGCTTACAAATTTTGAAATGGCGATTAGTAATAACCCTTCAAGCCCTTATCTATATGCCAAAATGGGAATGGTATATGTGCGTACAAAAAATTTAGAAGAAGCTACAAAATTTTTCACTAAAGCTATTGAAGTAGATGCCAATTATCCGCCAGCTCATCGTGAATTTTCAGATATGTATTTTTTTACGGGCAAATTTGAAAAGGCAAAAACTGAGTATGATGCCTATTTAAAATACACAGATCAAACTCCTGAAATAAAAGTGAGAAATGTAATCAACTTATACAAAACCGATAGATTTGATGATGTTGTAACTGCCGCCAATGCAGAATTATTAAACCAACCGAAAAATTATAAATTGTATAGATATTTAGGCTACGCCTTAGTAAAACAAGATAAAATGATAGAAGCTGAAACTGCTTTAAATACCTATTTTAGTTTAGTGCCCAAAGACAAAATATTATCAACCGATTATCCTAATTACATTAAAGCATTATCAAAAAATGGGAAAGATTCATTAGCAATTATCTTCATGAAAAAAAATATGCAAGAAGATAAAAATGCAGATTTTACGAATGAAATTTTAGGTATTTATTTCAAACAAAAAAAATACGACCAATTAATTACTGACTATGAAAGTGCTATCAATAGTGGATACAAGGCAAATGCAAATACTTATTTTTATGGTTCACGTAGTTATTACTACAAAGAGAATTGGAAAATGGCAGATTCAGTAAACAAAAAAATCACTGAACTATTGCCAACTTCACCAAGTGGTTGGTTGGGTAGAGCTCAATGCTGTACAAGGCTTGACCCTGAAAGCACAGCAGGATTAGCAAAACCATTTTATGAAAAATATTTGGAAACTGTAAAATTAGATGATGTCAAAAGCAAAACCCAAATTATTAATGCCTATCGTTACTTGGCATCATATGCAGCCATTCAGCAAAATGATACTATAAAAGCAAAAGAGTTCATTGAAAAAATATTGACGTTAGACCCTGAAGATGCACAGGCAAAAGAAGCCTTAAAAGGATTTAAGTAAATTTATAAAAAAGGAATTCAATTATTTTGAATTCCTTTTTTGTTTTTGGATATACCAGTTTCTAAAAATTTGCATCTTGTAATTGTATTGTTTTATTACATTTGCAACCCCAATTTTAAATATAAAAAATAAAAAATTATGTCGGTTATTAAAAATGAAAATATCGGTTTGTTGCATCAAAAAGTAACCATTACAATTACTAAAGATGATTACTTTGCTAAAGTTGATCAATCCTTAAAAAAAGTAACTAAAACCGCAAGTGTTAAAGGTTTTAGAGCTGGTATGGTTCCAAGCGGAATGATTAAAAAAATATATGGCAGAGATATTTTAGCAGATGAGTTAAGTAAAAATGCCTCTGCAAAAATTGATAATTACATTCGTGAAAATGGGATTAAGTTTTTAGGACATCCATTATCAATGCCGTTACAGCAAGAGTTAGATATTAATAATATGATGGATTATGATTTTGTATTTGAATTAGGTATTCAACCTGAATTTACTATTTCAATGCCATCGGCTTCTGATTCAATAACTGAATTAAAAATACCAATTACTGATGAAATAATTGAAAAAGAAGTGGCTTACGAACAAACTCGTCATGGTAAAAGTGAAGAAACGGATACTATGGGAAATGATGATGTAATTGCAATTGATGTGAAGGGCGAAGGTTTTGAAAAAAGCATTCACTTATTAGTTACAGGCATTAAAAACGAAGCTAGTAAAAATCAAATTTTAAATTTAAAGGCGGAACAAACTATTGATTTTGATTTCAATAAAGCATATGATAGTGATATTGAGTTTTTGATTCATAAAGTATTTGCTATTTCGCATGAAGAGTTTGATAAATTAAACCCTTCAACTATGACAATTACTTTGAAAAAAATATTCAGATTAAATAAAGCTGAATTGAATGAAGAATTTTTTAATACTGTTTTTCAAGGTAAGGGCATTACTACTTTAGATGGCTTTAAAGCAGCTATAAAAGAGGAATTGGAAAAAGTGTACGAACGTGAAACTGCACGAAAATCAAACACTGATGTTCGTGATTATTTAGTAAAAAATACCAGTATGGAGTTTCCAGTTGAGTTTTTACGGAAGTGGTTAAAAACAGTAAATAAAGAGCCATTAACTGATGAAGCTTTGAACGATGGTTTTACTGCTTTTGTTGATGATTTAAAATGGACTTTGATTAAAAATAAAATCATTGTTGAAAATTCATTACAAGTAAATGATACAGATGTAAAAAATAAGGTGATGGAATATCTTCGGGAGGCATACAAAGGCATGGATGATGCTATGTTAGAGGGTATTGCTCAACGAATTTTAGGGAATGAAAAAGAAGCGGAATACATGATTACTCAAATTATTGATGAACGAGTTTTTGGATATTTGCGTAGCAATATTTCATTTACACCCAAAGAGGTTTCGTTAGAAGAGTATGATGCCATTATGAATCCTCATCATCATGGCCATCATCATCATTAATTAAAAATAGTAAGGTGGCTTAAAATTTAATCTAACGTAATTTTTAAGCCATCATATGCTAAAAAAATATTTTTAGGCAAGGCACTATTCACTTCATCATAAGTGCCTAATTGGTGGCTTATATGTGTGAAAAAAGTTTTTTCAGCGCCAATTTTTTGAGCTAATTCAATAGCTTCATCCAAAGTGAAATGAGAAATATGGGGCTCTTTTCGTAAAGCATTTAATACTAAAATTTTAGTTCCTTCAATTTTTTTTAATTCAATTTCTGAA
>JBEANU010000271.1:0-7221 GCA_041165265.1 Bacteroidota bacterium
ATGTTACACATCATAGCACTTGCTTTTTTATTTATTTTAACTTTGCCTTAATTGAAATAAGAATTGATGTGATTAAAAATAAAATTCAACTATTACTAGTATTAATATTTTTGTTTGTACCAACATTACTAATGGCACAACAGGAAGATGCTGTGATAAATCCAGATGAATTTAATTATGATTTATTAAGTCAGATTTTTGTAAAAAAAATTAATGATTTACGAATAGCCCAAAACAAAGATTTTATTTTTAGAAATGAAATACTTGAAAAAGCCGCTACTGACCAAAGCGAATACATGGTTAAAATAAAAAAAACAAATTTAGAAGGAAGTAGCCGCAGCAAGCGTACAACAGGCGATAGAATAAAATTTTATGGTGGAACAACATCAGGACAAGAAATTGTTCAAAGCACCAATATTGGAAAAGATATAAAAACCTATTATACCTATGGATTTGTGGCTGATGAAATACTTACAAAAATTTTAAAATCAAAAAAATACGCTGAGATATTAAACAACCCTAAAGCCTTTTATGCAGGCATTGGTACCACACTTGATAAAACGGGGAAGCGAATGTATATATCAATTGTAATTGGCGGATTAGAATCAATTAATGAAGGCAAACGATTACGCAAATTATTATCTTTAAAATATACCACAAAAAGTTATGGTGTGGATAGAGGCAATGCTAAAGAATGCCGCAACTGCGAACGATTTGACGATTATATTACCTTACAAAAAGGAATTAGTATTCAAAGCGGAAAAATTTTATTTGAATATCCTAATCTTAGAAAATTACGCAAATTATTTTTAACAGCTGATGATGGAATAGCCATTGATATTATTCAAAAATCGCAATATCCGTGTGATACATTTAATATTTACGATGCTGAAAAACAAAATAGAGGCATTTTATTAAAACCAATTTATGCAAAAAATTTGTGGAGCAAAAATACAGAGCCTGAGCGCTATAATAAGTTCAGTGGCTACATTGCCGATATTCCCAAAAATATTTTAAAAAATTTAGGCGATCAATATGAGATAAATGTAAATATTATTCAGAAAGGAAAATTTTGTCGACGAGTAACCCGAACCTTTACTGAATCAAATATTTCAGATAAATTAAAATCAATTTCAATTTATCCTGATACCTTAAATAATTGTTCCGATTGTAAAATTGAAGATGATTATGTGTTAGATAGTACATCAAAAATATTATCCTTTAAAATACCATTTGATAAAAATAAATCAGAATATAAACCCCGTGATTTAGAGCCCATTTTAACCACATTAAATGAACCTAAATACACCATCAACGAAATTAATGTAATAGCCTACACAAGCCTTGAAGGCGACTCAACCAAAAATGCTTTACTACAAATAAAACGGGCAAAAACAATTATTGAAGCGCTTGAAAAAATAAACAAAGGTGATATTTTAAATAATATTGAAACCTTTGATGCTTATGAAATGTTCAAGCAACAAGTAGGGGCTACTGAAAAATATATGTATGGTTTAATTCCAAAACAAAAATTAATTGATACCTTAAATAGTAGCAAAAAAATGAGAGAAGATTTTGCTGATATTTTAGAAGCCGAACGTGTTACTATGGTGAATATGAAAGTAACTTACGCCACTCAAGGCGATGATGAATTAGATTTTATTATTCACTCCATGAAAAAGGCTATTGAACATAATCAACCTCAACGAGCCAAGCGATTGCAGCATTTTGCAATTAATGAAGCCATCAGAGGCAAGTATAGCCCTATAAAATTAATGAGCATTCAAGTGCCTTTGAAGAAAGAATATGTAAGTATGGTTTTGAATAATTTATTTTTAGAAAGCCGATTTTTACGAGATGATTCAGTAACTTATGAAATGCAAAACAAACTAAATGAATTAGAAAAATTAGAGCCTGATAATTTATATGTAAAATATAACCAACTGGTATCATTCATTAATGCAGGTGTTTTTAAAGATGATTTTAAAGTAGAAGAAATTACTAATAGGATTGAAAATTTAAAGAAAACAAAATTGCCCCGTAATTTGGTAGATGCTTTAAGTTTGGAGTTGCAATTTAAAATTATAGATACTTACGATACCATTGAAACCGTTACCGCAAAACGCATTGCAGCAAATGCTATGGACAGAATTAAAAATTTATTTGCCATAGGCACCAACGGAAAAAAATGGGAAAACGGATTAAAATTGGCTGAAGTTTTTATTCGTCATAATGATTATAAATATGCCATGCAATTACTAACCCCTTTTATAAGAGATAATGATGCAGAAGAAAAATTGATTTTTACCTATATTAGTTGTGCTGCAAGATTTCAAGAAAATTGGTACACTCCTGATTTCAGATTTGCATTATCAAAAGCTCGTGAATTAAATAGTAAGCGTTATTGTGCATTATTTGCCGACCCGTATTTATCCATTCAGGTTTTAGAAAACCCATTAATAAAAAAAGAATTTTGCAATAATTGTAAATAAAAAAAGGAGATTATAAAATCTCCTTTTTTGTAGTACCCGGGACTGGAATCGAACCAGCACATCCTTGCGAACGGCAGATTTTGAGTCTGCTGCGTCTACCAATTCCGCCACCCGGGCAAACACTAATTGTGAATTGGGCTGCAAAATTAAAATTAAATTTTCCGAATCAAAAAAAATCCTCATTTATTTTTATTTTCTTTTCATGTAACTTCAATTATCTGATTACTTTTACAAAAAATATCACTATGAAATATTTCATAATTACTGCAATAATTTGTTTAGGGATGGTTCAAAAAATAAACGCTCAAGGGTTTTATATTGGCGTTCAAGGCGGTTTAAATAATGTATGGGTTTCCAATATCAATCCGCTATGGAGCCGTATTGATTCTTTGCATCCATCAGCACATAAAATTTCATCTATTAAAAATACATTTCGTGGTGGAATTGGCTTACAAGCTGGATTTGAAATAACTAAAAACTTTGCAATCGTAACTGAGTTAAACAGTCAATTTCAAGGATATGGATATATTGATAGCACCAATAGTAAAGGAATAATTAATGGTAATTACTCATCAAATTTTATTCAAATACCATTAATGATAAAATTAATGGCTGGTAGAGATGGGTCAGGATTTTTTATTATGGCAGGCCCTAATTATGCCATGCTTCAAAGTTCAACACTCACTGAAAAAGGTAAAAATTGGAATGAAACAACAGTTGATTTAAAAGCAAAAAATTATGTAATTCATAATGAAGTAGGTATTACAAGCGTTTTAGGAATTCAATTTAAAGCTGCTGATCATTGGCTTTTTACATTTGGTTTTCGTGGAAATTTTGGAACAAAAAATTTCAATAATTTAAAGTCAACGGTAGCTAATTATACTTCACCAAAATCTACAAATGGTTCAGTTGGAATTAATTTAGGCATAGGGTATCATTTTTAGTAAATGTTAAAAAATAATGTACACTTTACTGCATCATTGTGAATAATATATTGCGCTTGCTTTTAATAAAGAGGTAACAATCATCACACAATACTATAACTTCACTTTTTTAATTGTACAAAAATTCACTTTGTGAAAAATTGTTTAAAATTTTGTGATGAAAAGAATCATTAAAAAAGTAGCGGTATTAGGAAGCGGCGTAATGGGAAGCCGCATTGCTTGTCATTTTGCAAATGCAGGTGTTGAAGTATTATTGTTAGATATTTCGCCAAAAGAATTAAATGATATTGAAAAAGCAAAAGGCTTAACAATAGATAACAAAGTTGTAAAAAACAGAATAGTAAACGATGCCTTGCAAGCCACCTACAAAGCCAACCCGGCGGCATTGTATCATAAAAAATTTGCTGACCGAATTAGCATTGGAAACTTTGAAGATGATTTATCGAAAATAAAAGATGTCGATTGGATTTTAGAAGCTGTAGTTGAAAATCTCGACATCAAAAAATCATTATTTGAAAAAGTTGAAGCCTTCAGAAAGCAAGGCAGCATCATTACTTCCAACACTTCGGGCATTCCCATTCATTTTATGTTAGAAGGTAGAAGCGAAGATTTTCAAACTAATTTTTGTGGTTCGCATTTTTTTAATCCACCTCGATATTTAAAATTATTAGAAATAATTCCAACACAAAAAACATCGCAAGATGTAGTTGATTTTTTAATGCATTATGGCGATTTGCATTTAGGAAAAACAACAGTGTTGTGCAAAGATACGCCTGCCTTTATTGCCAACAGAATTGGCGTTTATGGCATTATGCAAACCTTTGCCGTAATGCAAAAATTAGGATTAAGTGTGGATGAAGTAGATGCATTAACAGGGCCAATTGCTGGCCGACCAAAGTCGGCAACCTTTCGTACTTGCGATGTGGTAGGCTTAGATACGTTAGCAAAAGTTTCGGTAGGATTACAACAAGCTTGCCCAAATGATGAACAAGTTTCTATTTTTAATTTGCCTGATTATGTAAAGAAAATGGTTGAGCAAAAATGGATTGGAGATAAAGCTGGGCAAGGATTTTACAAGAAAACAAAAAACGAAAAAGGCAAAACTGAAATACTTACTTTAGATGTACCTTCATTAGAATATAAGCCAAAAATAAAATCGAAATTTGCAACTTTAGAAGCTGCAAAACCAATTGAAAATTTAAAAGAAAGAATAAAAATATTAGTAAGCGGAAAAGATAAAGCTGCTGATTTTTATCGGGAAACATTATTCGGCACATTTGCTTATGCAAGCAATCGAATTCCTGAAATTGCAGATCATTTATATCAAATAGATGATGCCATGAAAGCTGGCTTCGGTTGGGATTTAGGCCCGTTTGAAATATGGGATGCCATTGGTGTTGAAGCCGTTTTGCAACAAATGAATGCATTAGGTTTTAAAGCTGCCGATTGGGTAAATGAAATGATAGCAAGCGGTGTAAAATCATTTTATTCAACCGAAAATAATAGTAAAACTTGCTACGAAATTCCATCTAAAAATCAACAAATTATTAAGTCAATAAATGGATTTGTGATATTAGAAAATTTCAACGAAAAAATAGTTTGGAAAAACTCGGGCTGCTTATTAAAACATATTGGCGATGGCGTTTTGAATTTAGAATTTACTACCAAAATGAATTCGATTGGCGGCGAAGTTTTAGAAGGTGTTATGAAATCAATTGATGTAGCTGAGAAAGAATACAACGGATTAATTATTGGAAATGATGGCGCTAATTTTAGTGCAGGCGCAAATGTGGCTATGATGTTTATGTTGGCCATGGAACAAGAATATGATGAATTGGATATGGCTGTTCGTATGTTTCAAAATGCATCTATGCGAATTAGATACTCATCCATACCAGTTGTTGTAGCGCCTCATGGGCTTACGTTAGGTGGCGGTTGCGAATTTACCATGCATAGCGATAAAGCAGTGGCATCAGCCGAAAGTTATATAGGTTTAGTAGAAGTTGGAGTAGGTATTATTCCTGCTGGTGGTGGCACAAAAGAGTTTGCTTTACGTGCAAGCGATTCGTATTTTGAAGGCGATGTACAATTACCAACTTTGCAAAAAAGATTTACAGATATTGCCATGGCAAAAGTTTCAACATCGGCACATGAATCATTTGATTTAGGTGTTTTACGAAAAGGACATGATGTGGTAGTGATGAATCAAAATAGATTATTGGCGGAAGCAAAATCATCAGTTTTGAAAATGGTTGAAGAAGGCTATGTGCAACCCAAACAAAGAAACGATATTAAAGTATTAGGGCGTTCGGCTTTAGGAGCTTTGTTAAGTGGCATTTCGGCTATGCAATTTGGTGGTTACATTTCCGAACATGATAAATTAATTGCTCAAAAATTAGCTTATGCTATATGTGGCGGCGATTTAACATCAGCCACATTAGTAACAGAACAATATTTATTAGATTTAGAAAGAGAAACATTTTTAAGTTTAGTAACCACTAAAAAATCTTTAGAACGATTGCAAAGCATTTTAACAACAGGTAAACCATTAAGAAACTAATCATGCAAGAAGCATATATAATTGGAGGATTGCGTACAGCTTTCGCTAAAGCTGGTAAAGGTGGATTTCGTTTTATGAGAAGCGATGATTTAGCAATAAAAGTCATAAAAGCTTTATTAGAAAAATATCCACAATTAGATAAAAAATTGGTGGATGATGTTTTGGTAGGAAATGCCGTACCTGAAGCCGAACAAGGTTTACAGATTGGAAGAATGATTGCCTTAGAAGCCATCGGCATTGATTGCGCTGGCATGACGATGAACCGTTATTGTGCATCAGGATTAGAAACGATTGCTACCGCAACTGCAAAAATAAGAAGCGGACAAGCAGATTGTATCATTGCAGGCGGAACAGAAAGTATGAGTTTGGTGCCCACTGTAGGTTGGAAAACAGTACCGAATTATAATATTGCCAAACAACATGATGATTATTATTTAAGCATGGGTTTAACTGCAGAAGCAGTTGCGAAAGAATACAATATTAGCCGTGAAGCACAAGATGAATTTTCATTTCATTCGCATCAACGTGCTGTAAATGCTTTAGAAAAAGGATTATTTAAAGAAGAAATTTTACCTATAGAAGTTGAGGAAGTTTATTTAGATGGCAATATGAAACGCCAAGTAAAAAAATGGATAGTTGATACCGATGAAGGTCCAAGAAAAGATACATCAATTGAAGCTTTGGCAAAATTAAAACCTGTGTTTTCGGTTGGTGGAACGGTTACAGCAGGCAACAGTTCACAAACTACTGATGGCGCAGCATTTATGATTGTAATGAGTGAAAAATTAATGAACTCATTAGGCTTAAAACCAATGGCACGATTAGTTAATTGTGCATCAGCAGGCGTACATCCACGAATTATGGGTGTAGGGCCAAGCGTAGCCATTCCAAAAGTTTTAAAGCAAGCAAATTTAAGTTTATCGGATATCAATGTAATTGAATTAAATGAAGCATTTGCAGCACAGTCATTAGCTGTAATTAATGAATTAGGTTTAGATAAAAGCATAACTAATGTAAATGGAGGGGCAATTTCGTTGGGACATCCATTAGGGTGTAGTTTGGCTAGACTTGCTATGACATCAATATATCAAATGCAGCGAAGTGGCGGCAAATACAGTCTTGTAAGTGCATGCGTAGGTGGTGGGCAGGGCATTGCAGGTATATTTGAAACACTATGAATATAATAGAATAACAGTTGGATTAATTTAAAAATATTTCAGAATAA
>JBEANU010000272.1:0-5138 GCA_041165265.1 Bacteroidota bacterium
CTGCGACAAATTTATCATCAGGCACATACACGGTTACGGTAAAAGATGCGAATTTATGTTCAACCACAGCTTCAATTAATCTCACTCAACCTTCAGCATTATCAACTGTTACAGCAAGTATTGTTACACCAATTTCATGTAATGGAGGAACGAACGGAAGTGTAACAGTTACAACGCCAACAGGTGGTACATCGCCGTATAGTTATAGTTGGAATACAACCCCAATTCAATCAACACAAACTGCGACAAATTTATCATCAGGCACATACACGGTTACGGTAAAAGATGCGAATTTATGTTCAACCACAGCTTCAATTAATCTCACTCAACCATCATCATTATCAACTGTAACTGCAAGTATAGTAACACCGATTTCTTGTAATGGCGGAACAAATGGCAGTGTAACAGTCACAACACCAACAGGTGGTACATCGCCATATAGTTATTCATGGAATACCACATCAACACAATCTACACAAACTGCAACAAATTTATCATCAGGCACATACACGGTTACGGTAAAAGATGCGAATTTGTGTTCTGCAATTCAATCAACTATTGTTTTAACTCAACCTTCTCCATTAAGTAATGTACTAGCATCAACCACAAAAAATGTATCTTGCTTTGGTGGAAATGATGGCATTGTAACATGTTCAAATCCAAGTGGAGCAACCAGTCCGTATTCGTTTAGATGGAATTGTACTCCAAATCAATTTACTCAAACCGCAACCAATTTACCAGCCGGCACATATACAGTTACAGTAAAGGATGCGAATAATTGTTCGCAAGTATTCGCAACAACAATTGTAACCCAGCCTAACGCACCACAAAATTTACAAAGTACTGTATTAAATCACGTAAGTTGCTTTGGTGGAAATAACGGAAGTGTTATGGTAGCAGCTCCAACAACAGGAACGCCGCCGTTTAATTATTCGTGGAATACAACCCCTATTCAAAATACGCAAACCGCCACAAGTTTGATGGCAGGAAATTATTCGGTAATTGTTACAGATAGCAATGGATGTACACAAACATCAAATGCTTCAGTTGCACAACCATCAAAGTTAGCAATTGCTTTTAGTTTGATTGTTGGTGCTAAATGTTATCAAACAAGCAGTGGTTCAATATTTACATCTTCACAATTAGGAGGCACTAAACCTTATCAATATTTATGGAATACAGTTCCGGCACAAACAACAGCTAATGCTACTAATTTAAGGGCCGGAAATTATCAGCTTACTGTTACTGATTCTGCTGGTTGTATAGCAAAAGATACTGCAACTATTACCGAACCTACTAAATTAGTATTAGGCAATGCTATTCTTTCAGATGTTTCATGTAGGTCAGTACAAAATGGTAAAATTGAAATTACATCAATCAGTGGCGGTACAACTCCGTATCAAATCGATTGGAATACATCAACGCCACAACATCAATTAATTTTAGATAGTTTAACTCAGGGTGTATATACGGTGCAGGTTACAGATAGTAATAAATGTAAAGTATCAGCCAATTATACCATTAATTTGAAAGATGAATTGCAGGCCATCGCATTTACGGATACTACAATTTCAAAAGGAAATAGTATTTCAATAAACGGATTTTCAAGTATTGGAGTGTATGGCGCAACTCATTATTTGTGGCAAGATATATTTGGTAATACAATAGCAAATACATCACAAACTACGGTTTCGCCTGTTGTAAGCACACCATATATTTTAACTATTAATAACGATAGTGCATGTTTTTCATACGACACTATTTTGATAAAAGTGGTGGATTGTGGTCCGGTGCAATTTCCAAATGCATTTTCACCCAACAATGATGGCATTGATGAAACCTTCGGAATAATAAACGTAGCCGATGTTGAAAGCATAATACGATTTCAAATTTATAATAGATGGGGGCAATTAGTATTTGCTACTAATGATAAAAATCAAACTTGGGATGGGCGCTTTGATGGCGCAATTCAGGAAATAGAAACCTATGTGTATTATTGTGAAGTGGTGTGTTATGGCGGAGCAGTACTCAAAACAAAAGGGGATGTGATTTTAATTAAATAAAATTAAGATTTACAAGTACATTTGCGCCCTATTTATTGTTAATAAATACTGTTAAAGCCTTCGTAGTTTAATGGATAAAACGGAAGTTTCCTAAACTTTAAATACAGGTTCGATTCCTGTCGAGGGCACCATACATCAATGATTGATAAAATATTACCAAGTACTATCAAATTTAATTATCTAGTTAATACCACATAATCTTTCAGCACCGTTTTTAAAAAATCAACATGTTTATCTTGTACATGTTCTTCAAGCCCTATAAGAGCCATCACTTTGTTAGCACAGTCATCTACTAATTGCGCATGTGCTTCATTTTTATAAGTTTTAAAATCATCCAATACTTGTTTGATGGTTAAAACTTCTTGCTCATTTAATCTCATCGCTTGATGATAAATGGGTTGATAATCTGCAATAGATTGAATGCGTAATAAATCGGAAAGTGATAACTTTTTTGTTGAATTTAATTTTATTACCACAGTTGCTCCCAACATATCACCTAATCGTTGATGATACTTTGATGAACCCACAAATAAAGAGGCTAATAAACCTAATGACCCATAAATATCCAAACATCTAAAGCACCAACGGATAATATAATCACTCACTTTAAGTGGGGTACTATTTATTTTTACAATTTTAATTCGTAACATTTTTTTACCCAATGATTGCCCGTTGTAAGCAATTTCAATGATTAAGTTGGCGAACAAAAAAACAGGTAAAGTGATGATATAATGAATATATTTTGAATCAGGGAAAACTAAAATCATTACCCATAAAAATACGCCAACAATAAATAAATCAATTGCAAATGCCAAGGCTCTATCCACCCACGTTGCAAGCTCATAATCAATATTTACGTGCTGTGAAGTATTAATTGAAATGGTTTTCAAATGATTAATTTTAATTACAAACTTGCGTATTTATTTTTCAAAATCAAAATATGATTTGAAAAGCGAATGATAAATTTATTTTGTTAAAGTGCAAATAATGTTGTGTATTAAATCACAAACCCAATTTCATTTCCTAAATTTATGCTGTGAAAGAAACCAGATTTATTGAACAGAATAAAGAAAAATGGAGTCAGTTTGAATCGCATTTAAATGAGCCAAACATTGAAGGTGATGATCTGAAAAACATTTTTATTCAAGTAACAGATGATTTGTCGTATGCCCGTACATTTTATAATCATCGCTCCGTAAAAGTTTATTTGAATGAATTATCGCAAAATTTTTTTAGTCATATTTATAAAAACAGAACTGGCTTTGGGCAAGCATTTAAAAATTTTTGGAGTGAAGGTTTGCCGCAAATTTGTTATGATGAACGCAGAACAATTTTCATTTCAACCATTATACTTATTATCAGTATTTGTATTGGTGTATTTTCAAGCCTACACGATAAAACCTTTATCAACACTATATTAGGTGATGAATACGTAAGCCTAACAAAAGAGAATATTGCTAACGGAAAACCATTTAATGTGTATGCTGATGAAGGTCAAATTGATATGTTTTTATCAATAGGTACCAACAATTTAAAAGCTTGTTTTGTAACTTTTATTTTTGGGTTGGTTTTAGGTATTGGCTCATTGGGCATGCTGTTGTATATGGGTATTATGATAGGGGCATTTCATACTTTATTTTTTCAAGTAAGCCAGCAGTTACTAATTAATTCATTACTTACTGTATGGCTGCACGGCACCATTGAAATAAGCAGTTTAATCATTTCAGCCGCAGCAGGTTTGGTATTATCAAAAGGAATTTTATTTCCGGGTACATTAAGCCGTTGGCAAGCTTTTCAGCTTTCAGGCAGACGAGCAGTGAAAATGATTGTTGGTATTTTTCCGTTCATCATCATAGCAGCATTTATTGAATCCTTTATTACCAGATATGATGCAACGCCTGCTATTGTAAAAATTCTTTTAATTGTTGCCTCATTAGTTTTAATGATAGGCTATTTTGTTTGGTATCCTTTTTATAAATCAAAAAAAGGTTTTATATCAGAATTAAACGACATTTATTTGATAGATACACCCACTAAAGTTGAACAACCAAATGGCGTACAAACTAATAGTGATGCATTGGGCAGCACATTTTTTATGATTTCAAAATTGGCAAAAAATAGTGTAATGTATATAGGCATATTATCAATAATAGCCACTTTGTGGTATATGTTTTTTGATGTGCTACCCAACTACAATACCAATAATTATTTTTATGATAGCTCGTATTTCACCAACTTTGAATCGGTATTTAATCTATTTTTTAACTGGTCTGAATTTGGTTTTTTATCCGTTTATTATATTCTGGCATTAGCCATATTAATGATAGTAGTAGCTTACCATTTGCAGCAAAAATGGCAAGTAAATTTGCCTACCATAACAACATTTTTTATTCAAAAAATTATTTACGTATTACCAGCCGTAATTTTTATTAATGCTATTTTGCTTATTCCTTCATGGTGGAAATTGATTGCCATAGCAGTTGAGTATCCCTTACTTTTTTTGTGGTGTTTTGTAATATGTTTTTACAACATTAATTTTATTGATTCATTTAAAATGGCTTGGAATTATTATTGGGGAAGCATTGCAAAAAATATGGGATTAAACCTCACATTATTATTATTCATCACTTCGCTTTTTGCATTAATTGGCAACCCAATATCAAGCAATTATTTATTTAAATATTATCAAAATATTATTGAGTGGAATATTAGTGTAAGCACCATTTCATTACATAAAATATACTACTCACTCCAATTTTTTATAACCTGTGTTATAGGCTTTTTTTCAATCTTTATTTGGTTTATGGGTAATGCGTTACATTTTTTTAGTTTGCATGAAATACACACTGCTAATCATTTACAACAAAAAATTAATCAAATAAGAACAAAAAAATAAGTATGAATAAAAAAAATCTTATTCTAAATATAATTGCTGTTGTATTAATATTGGTAGTAACAACTCACATAAAGTTATATGCATCAAACCAGCAACAATTAAATAAAAAAAAGTGGGAAGCCTTAACCAAAGATTTAAATTATCAGGATGATACCAAAAAAGAAGTAACCCCAAAAAAT
>JBEANU010000273.1:0-37282 GCA_041165265.1 Bacteroidota bacterium
GATAGATTATTGGGCAAAACCAAACAGATTGAATCGATACGCATCAACCGACTTTCAGACTTTACATTACCACTAGATGTTGATGTAGCAACGGGTTCTATCAATTTAAGTTTTTTAAAAGGCATGTGGGAAAGTATGCAAAAAGGAAAAGTGAAAGTAACTATCAAAGGAAAATGTAAGTTTAATAAAATGGCAATTCCGTTTAATTTTCCTGTTGATTATTCTGAAAATGTTGATTTAAAAGTGCCTGATTTATTTTAAAAAAGATTAAACTATTTTACAACATTAAAAGCACTATTTTTAGATTAAAATAATATGATGTCGTCAGAAAATGAAATACAAAAATTTTTATCCTCATATTCAGATGAAGTAAAAATTAATGTAGCCATTTTACGAAAAAAAATAAAAGCACTTTTACCTAATATTATTGAGCAGCTTGATTTACCAGCGAAAATGATTGGTTATTGTTACGGACAAAAATATACTGACCTGATATGCGTTATCATTCCTTCAAAAAAAGGACTAAAGCTAGGTTTCAATCGTGGCAGTTCATTACCCGACCCTGAAAAATTATTGCAAGGAAATGGAAAAATTTCAAGATATGTTGAGATACATTTTGAACAACAAATTGAAAGCCCTGCCACCAAAATTTTAATTGAAAGCGCATTAAATCATTACTTGATTTTAAAATAAATTATCCTTTTGATCTTGAATCAAAATCAACCATCCATTCAATACCAAATTTATCACGAAACATGGCAAAGTACGAACCCCAAGGACTTTCAGCAATTGGCATTTCCACTTGTCCATCTTTTGAAAGCCCATAAAATATCTTATCAGCTTCTTCTTTACTTTCAGCACTGATTGAAATCTTGCTTCTAGTTTCCATTAAATTATGTTTGCCCATTTGCTCAGGGGTATCACTTCCCATTAAAACACTGTGTTTGCCAATTGGCAAGGCGATATGCATAATTTTTTCAGCTTCGTTTCCCATATCAGGAGCGCCTTCAAAAGCCATATCTTTAAAACGAACTACTCTTTCAAACTCACCACCAAAAGCTGATTTGTAAAAAGTAAATGCTTCTTCTGCATTTCCGTTAAAATGAATGTAAGGATTAATTTGTGCCATATTATTTTGTTTTGATTTTAAATAAAGGATATTAAATCAAATGTACACAGCTTTTTGCAGCTCTAATAAAAACAGGTCAATTTTTCCAAAAAATCCCGAACCACTTTTTAATGATTTAAGATTTTAAAATTCATTTTTAATCGTTCGTTATTCGGTTCTTCGAATGTTTTATTTTGAATAATCGAAGAGCCGAACACTTGAATGAAGAAATAAGAATGGCTTGGATTAATTTGATGATTATTCTTTGTTGAAAAATCCGTCAGCACTTATATCTTCATCTAATGTTTGCCAATGCAAAGCATAGCCGCCACTTACAATTTCAAAATTATTTCTTTCAGTTGGTAAGGCATTAGATAATGATTTGAAATTTTGTAATGGTAAACTTGCTGTTTTGCCATTTGTTGTTTCAATACAAATTTCAGAATCCGTAAACCAAACTTTTTTTATGGTGTAATCAAAAAATCCCATGGTTATTATTTTTTAAAAAAATCTTGCCAACGCTTCAAAAATAAATCAGCATTTTCAACAATTTTTCATTCTGGTATAATTCATTATTCGATTGTTCGTTATTCAGCTCTTCGATTATTCAAAATTAAACAATCGAAGAGCCGAACATTCGAATGAAGAAATGAGAATTGCTTGGATTAATTTTCAATTAAAGATTGTGTTCAGCTAAAATGCAGGAAGAAGAAGTACGTTTGTCAAATGTAGGCTATGATGGTCAAGGGTATCCTAATTAAATTTCTTTAAGCTTTAAATATTTCTTTCGCCCCAAGGTAAGATAATAATAAATTAAAAATGGAGTGAATAAAATTGAGTTGCTAAAACTCTTTACCATAAATATTTTTCTATCTGCTTCATCAACAGAAAACAATATTTCAGGACTGCTACACCAATCAATTTTTGCTATCAATTTATGTTCACCACTTGTATTTCAAATTGCATTGTCTCTCCAATCGCAATTCTTCCTATTTCTTTGTCATCTAAATAAAGCTTATAATCTCTAAATAGATTAATATTTTCTGATACTCGTTTTATTTCAATAAAAGGCATCATTTTATAATGATTAAGAAACTTTTGGGATTTTTAATTACATCCTTTTCTTCCAATTTCTATCGCTGCGTTTAGCATGCATAACCGCAACTATTTGAATGGTATTTTCATCAACAAAAAAATATACGCCATAAGGAAAACGATTCAGCATAGCTACTCTTACTGCTCTTCCTTTAATTTTATATTTCACCTCATAGCCTAATGGATGTTGTTGAATTTGTTGTGTAGAAGCTCTGAAACAAATGAGTAGTTCTAAACCCAAACCTTCAAGGTGTGATTCATACCAATACGTTGCTTCCGCTAAATCCTTTTCAGCAGCAGTTTGAACTTCTAATAGATAACTCATAATTGCTTTTGGATTCGTTTAATTACCGAATCAACTGATGAACCTTTGGTTGGTTTTTCATTATAAGCACTTATTCTATCTTCTAACAATTGTAATTGCTTTTTCGAAAGCTTTCCAACGGTATCTTTTTCAATGCTGTCCCAAATAGTTTCAACTAAATGAATTCTATCTTTCACGTTTAGTTGCAATATTTCTTTAAGTTGCATATTGTTTGTTTTAATCAAAGATAAATTCTAAATCTTCTAAAACAAAAAATCCCGAACCACTTTTTAATGATTTAAGATTTTAAAATTCATTTTTAATCGTTCGTTATTCGGCTCTTCGATTTTTCAAAATTAAACAATCGAAGAGCCGAACATTTGAATGAAGAAAGGAGAATGGCTTGGATTAATTTTCAATTAGAGATTGTGTTCAGCAAAAATGTAGGAAGAAAATGTACGATTGTTAGATTGGTTGAAGATTTCAACTCAACAAAGAACCATGAATGATTACATAAATTACAATTTGGTTGGATTCAATTTTATAGGCAATTACCCAATGATTGATGAAAAAGCATTTCAGCTTTTTTGCTTTCAATGCTTCATTTTTGCAATCAAGATGAATAGGATTTTGTAGATGTGATTTTACATTTTCAACAAATCGTTTTTTGAATCTTTTGCCAGCACCTTTAGTATTCTTGCTTTCTACAAACAATTCCAACTCATATAAAACTTGCTTAGCTGCTTCAGCTATTTTTATTTTCATGCCTCATCAATATCTGTCAGTTTACCTTCCATACATTTTGCAATATATTCATCTAATTCAGCTTTAGTAGCAGCTCTACCCATACCCAATGCTGCATCTTTTGCTTCTATTTGTTTGGTAGAATACTCAATTTTCAAATCTTTCAAAACGGATAAAAGCATTTTACCTTTCATTGAATTTTCGTTGAGATTAATTTGTAATTGCATGTTTAAAAATTTGATTTCAAAGATAAAGTAATTTTTGCTTATAAAAATCCCGAACCACTTTTCAATGATTCGGGATTTTAAATTTCATAATTCGATTGTTCGTTATTCGGTTCTTCGATTATTCAAAATTAAACAATCGAAGAGCCGAACATTCGAATGAAGAAATGAGAATGGTAATTTAATTCTTCACTCCTAAAAAAGAATATTTTTTACCATATTCCATTGCTTGTTCGTAGAACGATTTTGGATATTCAACTTTTACATCCGTAATTTTTTCACCATCCATTACAGGTACTAATCGTGGTTGAATAAATCCTTTGTAAGGTTTCAAACCTAATGTAGCATAGCGTTCTAACACTTCTTTTAATAAATTTTGGTCAACTTTTACACCATAGTTTTCTACTAAATCTTTTCCGCCTTTATAATCACCTTCTGATTTTACACGTTGAATTTCTTTTAATAACTGACCAAATAATATTCTTAATTTTTCATAGTCATTAATGCGTACATACGTTTTGCCATCACGTTTTACAAATTCAATTACATTATCTTTTTTACCATGCTCATACGCCCACATAGCATTCAACTGACGATTACGCATATGTGCTTCTTCCAAATTATCACCCATTTTAATACGGGTTAATTGCATGATTAAACCATTAGTAATGTAGTTGTCGTATTGTGCTTTAGCCACATCCATATTTGGCATTACACCCAATTCAATCAATTTATTATCCATTATATAATATAAGCCAACTAAATCTGCACGGGCTTCTTCTAAGCAGCTTGCATAGTTTTTCAAAGTCTTATCAGTAGTTTCAACACCCTTGTTAATTTGACCCGAAGCATGACCAATACACTCATGCATATCGGTATGTAAATCGCTACCCAAAGCGCCATATTTTTTATACCGATTGATAACTGTTGAATCATATCCAAATTCATCAAACGAACCTTTTCTTGCACTCATCATATTGTATGAAGCCACAATATTGCTTAACGAAACTGATTTGCTACCGTGGTCTTTTCTTATCCAATCTGCATTTGGCAAATTGATACCAATTGGTGTAGAAGGGGCTGCATCGCCAGCTTCAACCACCACAGTAATTGCTTTAGCAGTAATACCTTTTACTTCTTTCTTTTTATGTTCGGCAGCAATTGGCGAATTATCTTCAAACCATTGCGCATTGCTAGCAATTTTTGCCACCATTTTAGTAGCTTCCATATCTTTAATACTTACACAACTTTCGAAGCTAGCTTTTTTACCAATGGCATCGCCATATACTTCTATAAATCCATTTACACAATCAATACGGCTATCAACATCATTTACCCATGAAATGCAGTATTCATCAAAATCTTTTAAATCGCCAGTTTTATAAAATTTAACCAGCTTCGTTAAAGCATCTTTTTGTTTATCGTTTTCAGCAACTGTTACAGCTTTTTCTAACCAACTTACCATCTTTTCAATAGCTGCACTATACATGCCACCTACTTTCCAAACCTTCTCAACTATTTGTCCGTTTTCTTTCGTGGTTTTGCTGTTTAATCCCCAACTTGGTGCATTGCCAGCGGTAGGAAATTTTGCATAAAAAGCTTCCACTTCTTTTTGCGAAACACCTTCATAAAAATTATTTGAAGATGCTGCAATGTTATCAATACCTGCACGTAAATCAACTTCTTTGGCTTTGTATTTAATATCAAACATTTCGGGTTGAATGCGTTTTAAAAATGCATCTAAGCTTTCGCCTTCATTTACCGGAAATCCTTTTGCATCGCTTGCTTTAGCAATAGTTGTAAAATATTCAAACGAACATTCGGGTACAAATTTATCATTGCTATAATGATGATGATTGCCATTACTAAACCAAAAACGGCCACAATATTCTTCAAATTTTTTCCAATCAGATGATGATTTATCACCATTGTAAGTGCCATAAATATTCTCGATTGTTTTGCGTAACAAAATTCCGTCTTTGCTTTTTTGGTCGTAAATAATATCCCGTCCGCTTAATGCAGCTTCGTATAAATAATACGCCAAAGTTTTTTGTTGTAAACTCAATTCATTGAATCCTGGAATTTGATAACGCAACAATTGCAAATCGGCAAACGATTCGGCAGCTACTTCAAAATTTTCTTCGGTTTTGTTTTCCGTTGTTTTGGGTTGATTATTGCACGATGGCAAGGCAAATGTAGAGGCAGCTAAGGCTACAGCTATTGACATTCTTTTTATCATTTTAAAATTTTTTTTAAGTGAGGCAAATGTAAGAAATGGATATTAAAGAATTAGGTAATTATTATTGAACCCGTTGTGGATTTCAGAAAAAGTACTTTAAAAAAACCCTTGTTAATAAAATAATATTAACCTAAAATGTAGCAGAAAACAAGGTGGCTAAAGCCAAAAATTCAATTGCTGTTCATTAACCCCCTACTTAAGTTGGGGGTTACAAAATACAGTTCTATCAAAGGCTTTAGCCCCCTTGAAATAAATTTTACTAAATGCATAACGGGTTATTAAATCAATATGCTTTAACTTGAAGCTAATATTTAATTAACATTTAGGTAATATTAGATTGTGATTTTTGCGTCAACAAAAAACAAATCGTTAACCTAACATGAAGAAATTATTTACATTTTTATCCTTGTTTGTTATTAGTATCTGCACATTTGCACAATCTAATGATTCCATTAACATGGCTTTAAATCAACACGAATCAGATTTATCTGTATTAAAAAGAATTAAAATTGAGGCTTACATACAAGCTCAATATCAAATTGCTGAAGCAAACGGTGCAAAATCATTTGAAGGCGGCAATTTTGCTACAGGAGTTGATAAAAGATTTATGCTTCGTCGTGGTCGTTTTCGTTTAACATACGAGCACAACAATTTTAAATTATTTATGCAACCTAATTTATCAGAAAACGGTATTCAATTAATGGATTTTTGGGGCAAAATAAAAGAAAACAAATGGAATACATTTGGTTTGCAAATGGGGCTAATGAATCGGCCATTTGGTTATGAAATTGGCTATTCATCCATGACAAGAGAAACGCCTGAACGTGGCAGAATGAGCCAATCTATATTTCCTAGCGAACGTGATTTAGGTGCAATGGTTATTTACGAGCCGCTTTCAGCAAGCAGAATGCATTGGTTAAAAATTGAAGCAGGTATTTATAATGGCACAGGAACATCAAATCCTGTTGATATTGCTACAAAAGGCGCTGGCCCTGATTTCGATTATAAAAAAGATTTCATTGGTCATTTCATTTTAAAAAATTCATATTTTGGTGAAAGATTAAAACTTAGTGGCGGTGCCAGTTATTACAATGGTGGTATAGTTCAAGCCGATAAATTTGTTTATTCAATGTCTAAAAATTCTGATGGCGAATCAATCTATATGGTTGATTCATCAATTAATAATAAAGGCAAAATTGCCAAAAAAGAATATATGGGGGTTGATTTTCAAGCTTCGTTAGATTGGAAAGTAGGATTAACAACTATTAGAGCGGAATACATTCAAGGTGTTCAACCATCTTCAAAATCTGATTCAAGAACTACACCAGTGCCACCAAGTGCCGAAACTGTAAACAGAAATTTTAATGGCGCATACTTTTATTTTGTTCAAAATATAGCTCATTCAAAACATAATATTGTAGTAAAATACGATTGGTACGATCCTAATACAAAAATTAGTGGTAAATCATTAACTGCAAAAGATTCAAAGGCAAAATCAACTAATATTACCGCAACCGATATCAAGTATAAAACTTTAGGATTAGGTTATTTATATACCTTAAACGAACATGTAAAATTAATGTTATACTTTGCTTATGTTGAAAATGAAAAT
Source organism: Bacteroidota bacterium (assembly GCA_041165265.1). Taxonomy (GTDB): domain Bacteria; phylum Bacteroidota; class Bacteroidia; order Chitinophagales; family CAIODY01; genus CAIODY01. Next base: position 7,327 of record JBEANU010000273.1, read on the forward strand.
ACAAAAATTGCAGGATATACCAGCAATTTAAAAGATAATGTATTTACTGCTAGGGTGCAATACAAGTTTTAATGAACATAAAAAAATCAAAAAGCCTTCATCAAAAAAAAATGAAGGCTTTTGTTTTAAAAAATTTAACAGATAAAATAGATTCTTCTACTAAACAAAAAATACTTTTGTGCGTTATAGTTAGCTAATGAATAAAAAAATAAAATATTTTATTCCTATTTTTATAGCATTGGTATGCTTGATGTATCAAGCTATGCCAGTGCATCAATTGTTTTTTGCCGATTCTGCTTTTTCGGTATCATTGATTGAAGAAGATGACACCGATACAGAAAAAGAAAACTCAACTCTGAAAAAAATAAAATCAGAAGGTAAAGATTTTGTAGCTGCTGAATTGCTTAGCCTTTTTTTCAATTCGTATTCAAGTTTTACTTATTACTACTTACACTTACCTCAATCATTTGAAGTAAATACAGTTTTTGCGCCACCGCCCGAGTTAGTTTAATCATTTTTTATTAAAAGAAATGTACGCCTTTTAAAGGTGCACAAATTCATTTGTATTTAATTATTAATTAAATTAACTAAATCATGTCATCTATTGAAATTTTAAATCCATTAAAAAGATTAGGGCAAGTACTTAATCTTGAAAAAAAAGAAATTAGCTCCATTTATTTATTTGCAATTATTTCAGGTTTTTTGCAATTAATTATACCAGTAGGCATACAAGCCATTATTAATTTTTCAATGGCAGGTGTAATAACAACATCACTCATACTGCTTATTACCACCGTTTTAGTAGTTATTATTTTAATTGGATGGTTGCAAGTTGGGCAAATGCGCATTATTGAAAAAATTGAACAACGAATTTTCACCAGATACGCCTTTGAGTTTGCTTGGCGCATTCCTAAAATTGATTTAAAACATGTGGATGATTATTACATGCCAGAGGTTGTGAATCGTTTTTTTGATACTATTTCATTTCAAAAAAGTTTTAGCAAATTACTGCTTGATATACCAATTGCAATAATGCAAGTTACCTTCGGAATTATCTTGCTTTCGTTTTATTCCAGCATTTTTGTAATTTTTTGCCTATTAATAATTGCAGTTATTTATTTGATACTTCGCTTCACAAGCCGAAAAGGGCTTGAAACCAGTATGCAGGAAAGTGATTATAAATATCAACTAGTAGCTTGGTTAGAGGAAGTAGCAAGGGTTTTTAAATCATTTCATTTTGCCAAAAACTCAACTTTACCCGTTGATAAAACGGATACAATTGTAACCCATTATTTAGAGTCGAGAACTGCACATTTTAAAATATTAGTTGCCCAATATTGGTCATTAATTGCCTTTAAATTTTTAATCACCGCATCAACCTTAGTAATTGGTTGCCTACTATTTATCAATAATAAAATTAATGTTGGGCAATTTGTGGCAGCTGAAATAGTGATTATTAGTGTAATGAACGCCGTTGAAAAATTGGTGCAAAGCTTAGATAAGGTTTATGATTTATTAACTAGTATTGAAAAACTAGGAAAAATAATTGATAAACCATTTGAACAAACTGGAACAATAGATTTTATTGATAACCATGCAGGAATGGCCATTGAAATTGAAAATTTAAATTATGGATACGAGCCTAATAAAACTTTAATTGAAAATTTAAATTTAAATATTCAAGCCGGGCAAAAAGTATGTATCACAGGAAAAGTTGGTTCCGGAAAATCAACTTTATTAAAATTATTAACGGGTTGTTATCATGATTTTAATGGCAGTATTCGTTTAAATAAATTACCAATTGGTAACTATAATTTACATTCACTCCGCTCTGAAATTGGAATTATGTTTAACCAAACAGAGCTATTTCAAGGCAGCCTAATTGAAAATATTACATTAGGTGATAAAAGCATATCAATAAACCAAATTTTAAGTTTATCTGAAAAAATTGGCTTGCTTGATTTTATATCCAACTCAAAAGAGGGTTTAGATACTTTCATTTCGTCAATGGGCAAAAAACTACCTAATGGAATTGCTCAAAAAATATTATTGGTAAGAGCCTTAGTGGGCAATCCTAAATTATTATTGTTAGAAAATCCTTGGAATGAAATGGATGAAATAAGCGCTCAAAAAGTTAAACATCTATTATTATCAAATCAATTGCCAGCAACTTGTTTGGTAATTACCAACGATTTAAGCTTTGAGGCAAATTGCGATTTATCTATAAATTTTGATACCCAAAACATTATTGTTAAAAATAAAATTTAATTGAAAAAATGAAATTATTAACAGAAGATATTGAAAAGGAAATAGGCAAACGGTTAAACTCATTCAATAAAATTTATAGGCAAAACAAAACCAGTAGCATCAAATTAATTTCATGGATTTTGCTTCCCACCGCCTTATTAATTCTATTGCTGCCATGGACCCAAAACATAAGAACCAAAGGCGATATTACTACCAAATATCAGCAAGATAGGCCCCAACAAATCAATAGCATCATACCCGGCAAAATTGCAAAATGGTATATTAAAGAAGGCGATTATGTAAAAAAAGGTGATACCATAGCGCAACTTGCTGAAATTAAAGATGATTATTTAGACCCACTTTTTTTAACTAAAACGCAAGCACAATTAACAGCCGAAAAAAATTACATACTATCCTATCATCAAAAAATTGAGAGTTATTACCTTCAAATTAATGCATTGGAAAATGAAAAAATGCTTAAAATAAAATCGATAGATAATAAAATTCAACAAACCATTAGAAAGATAAATTCAGATAGTTTAAAAATGATGGCAGCCAACAATGAATTAACTATTTACGAACGCCAACTAAGTGCAGCCAATAAAATGCACAGCCAAGGCGTAATTGCGCTTACTGAGTTGGAAAAAAGAAAAGCTAATTTGCAAAACACTAATGCAAAATTTATTGGAGCAACTAATGATTATAATAATACAAAACAAGAATTGGTAATTATTCAGCTAGATAAAAGTGCCATTGTTCAAACTTATTTAGAAAAAATTGCAAAGGCAAAAAGTGAAATTTTTCAGAGTGAATCACAAATTGCAGCCGCACAAGGTAAGTTAGCAAAGCTTGAAAATCAATTTGCAAATTATAGTATAAGGGCTGGGCAATATTATATTCTTTCACCACAAGATGGACAAATTATTAAAGCCAAAAAAGGTGGTATTCATGAAATTATAAAAGATGGAGAAATGATTGTAGAAGTTGTTCCTACTCAATCACAAAAAGCTGCTGAAATTTGGGTTGATCCTATGGATTTACAACTTTTAGAGGTTGGGCAAGAAATAAGATTACAATTTGATGGCTTTCCTGCTATTGTTTTTAGCGGTTGGCCCAATCAATCGTACGGAACTTTTGTGGGTGAAATTTTGATGATTGAAACCAATGTGGGTGACAATAATAAGTTCAGGGTTTTGGTAACTGAAAATAAAAAAGCCAAAGCATGGCCCACTGAATTGAAATTGGGTGGCGGTGTTAAAGCATTTGCTATGCTAAAAAATGTACCAATTTGGTATGAACTATGGCGGCAAATTAATGGCTTCCCACCTGATTTTTACAAAAAAAATGATCCCTCAACTATTTTGAAAAACAAATGAAAAAAATAATCCTATCATTTATTCTATTTTATATATCACCTACTATATCAACGGCACAAACTGATGATAAAGTTTTGCCTTTAGATACATTTTTACATTGGGTGATACTAAATCATCCTATAGCTATACAAGCTAATCTTAATGTAAAAATTGCGGCTGCTGAAATTTTAGCAGCAAGAGGAAGTTTTGACCCAACTTTAAGTTTCAATAATGACTCAAAAAAATTAAGTGGAGTCAATTACTATAATTACGCAAATGCTGATTTATCCATTCCTACTTGGTTTGGAGTTAAATTAAATGGTGGATTTGAAAATAATTTGGGCAACCAAATCAGTAATGAACTTACGCCAAAAGCCAGTACATATGCTGGGGTATCTGTTCCATTATTAAAAGATTTACTTTTTGATAAACGCCGTGCAGCTTTAAAACAAGCTTTAATTTTTAAAAACCAATCTGAATGGGATAAAAAAAATACCCTCAATAATTTATATACCGATGCATATATTGCTTATTTAAATTGGGTAAAAGAATATTTAATTTATGGCCTACTTACCCGAGTAAATGCCACCAACTCAAACAGATTTAAGTTTACAAAAAAATTGTTTGAAAGTGGTGATAAATCAGCCATTGATACCATTGAAGGGTTAACTCAATTGCAAAATTTTGAATTACTATTAAATGAATCAAAGCTTAGATTAGTGAAACAATATTATGAATTAAGTAATTTTTTATGGTTAAATAATCAACCCATTTACTTAAAAGATAAGATAGTGCCTGATACAACTGTTCTTTCAAATTTAAATTTTACAATTGATACAGCACAGTTTTTTTCACAGTTTGAACAACACCCCAAAATTCAATCCCTAAACTCTAAAATAAACTGGATTAAAACTGAGCAAAAACTCAAATTTCAATCATTATTGCCGCAAGTAAATGTTAAATATAATTTTTTACAAAAAGGTTATTATCCATCCGATTTCAATCAAAATCAATTTTTACAAAACAATTATAAATATGGCATTTCGGTGAGCATTCCAATTCCAAACAGAAATGCATTTGCGCAGTATAACATGAGCAAATTAAAAGTTGAAATAACAAAAACTGAACAGCAATATCAACTTACAATGCTTAAAAATAAAGCCTCCTACTATGTATCTGAAATTGAAAATATAAACAAACAAATTTATGCTACATCAAAATTGGGCGCTAATTACAAATTATTACTTGATACTGAAGAGATGAAATTTCATTTAGGAGAAACATCTTTATTTTTACTGAACAATAGGGAAATAAAATGGCTAGAATCAATCATTAAACTAACTGAACTAAAATCAAAAATTCTTGTTTCAATAATTAGTTTAAAGAATTATTCAAATCAAATTAAAGTTGCCCAATAAATAATCTTAACTTTGCGCCATAGATGAATCAAAACCGAAAATATTTTATTCCTATTTTTATAGCATTGGTTTGCTTGATGTATCAGGCCATGCCAATTCATAAATTATTTTCAACTGATTCAGTTTTTTCGGTATCAATGATTGATGAAGATGACAATGATGCTGAAAAAGAAAACCCAACTTCAAAAAAAGTAAAATCTGAAGTGGATGATTTTATTACCTCTGATACGGTTTTGCTTTTTGTAAATCCATCATCCAATACTATTTATTATTTCCATCATTTACCCAAATCATTTGAGGTAACATCAGTATTTGCGCCACCGCCCGAGTTAGTTTAATTTCTTGAATTTTCAGCTTTCAGTTTTCATTGCTTTTTTAAGTAGCAATGATTCGTCATTTATTCAAAAAATTAAATTCAAACATTTTCAATGAACAAAATATTTAGTGAAATCAAACCTAATTTATCATCAGGTTTGGTAGTATTTTTAGTAGCACTTCCGTTGTGTTTAGGAATTGCTTTAGCATCAGGTGCTCCACTGTTTTCAGGAATGATAGCAGGCATTATTGGTGGCATTATTGTAGGAAGTTTAAGTGGCTCGGCATTAAGTGTAAGTGGGCCTGCGGCTGGCTTAGCGGCGGTGGTGTTGGGCTCCATTCATAAATTAGGAAGTTATGAAACATTTGTATTAGCAGTGTTTTTAGCTGGCTTGATTCAATTGGCATTAGGCTTTTTAAAGGCAGGTATTGTTGCCAATTTTTTTCCGAGTAATGTTATTAAAGGAATGCTGACTGCCATTGGTGTTATTATCATCATGAAGCAAATACCACACTTTTTTGGGTATGATAAAGATGCCGAAGGCGATTTAGATTTTCTTCAACCGGATGGTGATAACACTTTCACGGCACTGCTTGAACCCTTTTATCATATTGATTTAGGAGCAACTATTATTGGCATAGTTTCAATATTAATTATTTTGGGTTGGGATAAATACAAATCAAAAAAAATTGCTTTTATACCTGGTGCGGCGGTGGCAGTAATTATTGCTTCAATAATTAATCAACTTTGGATTTCAACCCATTCTAATTTTGCATTGGCATCTAATCACTTAGTACAACTACCAATTTTACATTCGTTTGATGAAATAAAAAATACCATTAGCTTTCCTGATTTTTCAAAAATAATGATGAAAGATGTATGGGTAGTAGCTTTTACAATTGCCATCGTTGCATCCATTGAAACACTACTATCATTGGATGCCGTTGATAAAATGGATGAACACAAACGTCATTCGCCGGTAAACCAAGAATTGAAAGCACAAGGCATAGGCAATGCATTAAGCGGATTAATTGGTGGGTTACCTATTACTTCAGTAATAGTGCGCAGTTCAGCCAATGTAAATTCAGGTGCCACCAATAAAAGTTCAGCTATAATACATGGTGTTTTTTTGTTGGTTTGTGCATTACTCATTCCTACTTTATTGAATAAAATTCCTATCACCACATTAGCATCTGTATTGCTAATTACAGGTTACAAACTCACTAATTTCAATGTTTACAAACAAATGTGGAAGAAGGGGAAATATCAATTTGTTCCGTTTATTATAACAGTTGTAGCCGTTGTATTCACTGATTTATTAACTGGTGTAACCATTGGTATGGCAATGAGTGTATTTGCTATTTTAAGTGGTAATATAAAATTGCCTTATCAATACAAAAAGGAATTTACTGATGAAGGGCATATCATCCGAATTGATTTATCACAAGAAATTACTTTTTTGAACAAAGCCGCTGTTAAAGATTTTTTAGATAGAATTCCTACCCAAAGTAAAGTGATTATAAATGCCGAAACCACTAAATACATTGACCATGATGTGTTGGAAATTATCAGAGATTTTAAAGAAGTAATTGCAGTTGAAAAAAACATCAAAGTTTCAACTACTGGCTTTAGGGATGAATACAAAATTGAAAATAGTTTTCCGATGCATGTGGAAGATTATCATTCGCATTCAGATAAAAAAATTATTAAAGACTTAATGGAAAAACACCAACTCTCAAATCAATAACAAATAAAAAAAATAATTATGTACACACATACTAAAGAATCTCAAAGCAATATTGCGCCGCATCAAGCCATTGAATTTTTAATGGAAGGCAACAAACGATTTGTAAACAACTTAAAAATAAATCGCAATTTATTACAACAAGTAAATGCTACTAAAGATGGGCAACATCCGTTTGCAGTTATACTTAGTTGTATTGATTCACGAACATCAGCTGAGTTAATTTTCGACCAAGGATTAGGCGATATTTTCAGCGTTAGGATTGCAGGAAATATTGTGAATGATGACATTTTAGGAAGCATGGAATTTGCTTGTAAAGTGGCTGGCGCAAAAGCCATAGTAGTTTTAGGTCATACAGGTTGCGGCGCTGTTAAAGGCGCTTGTAATCATGTTGAAATGGGGCATTTAACAGGGTTAGTAAATAAAATAAAACCAGCAGTTGAAGCCGTTGAATTAAAATATCCTACTGCTAACGGTGAAAAAGTAGATTTAGTAGCTACAGAAAATGTTCATTTAATGGTAAATGAAGTGAAAAACAGAAGTTCAATTATCAATGAGATGCTTCAACAAAAGCAAATTCAAATCATTGGAGCAATGTATAATGTTGAAACTGGGATTGTAAATTTTTATTAATCATCTAAAAAGAAAATTGGTTTTCGATTGTTTAATGTTACAAAAGCCCTTACATACTATTATGTTGGGGCTTTTTGTTGTAACAGTTCAATACGCTAAAAAAATATTTATTTATGTATCAACCACCTAAAAAGCAAATTGCCTTTCCACAATTTTTTGTTTTTAGTTTATTACATTTGCCTACCTAATTACCATCATGAATTTATTTGGCAATATTATAAAAAATGCACTTACACTGCGTAAGCGATTTGAAGCCGGCAGCAAACTTTCAGCTTATCAAAAACAGCATAAGCAATTGCTAAAATTACTTAAAACTGCCCAATACACTGATTTTGGAGTGCATTATCAATTTTCAAAAATTCTTACTTCATCATTTCACATACATCAACAATTTAAAACACAAGTACCCGTATTTAATTACAATAAATTATTTGATGAATGGTGGAAACAAACTTTAGAAGGTCATCAAAATGTATGTTGGCCAGGCAAAGTAAATTATTTTGCATTAAGTAGCGGCACCAGCGAATCGGGCAGCAAACGCATACCCATTACAAGCGATATGCTAAAAAGCATTAAGCGTACCAGTATGCGCCAAGTATTAAGTTTAACTGATTTTAATTTGCCTGATGAAACGTTTTCAAAAGGAGCATTATTATTAGGCGGTAGCACCAAGCTTACTTTTAAACATGAATATTACGAAGGCGATTTAAGTGGTATAAGCGCCAAACACAGGCCAATGTGGTTTCATAGATATTATAAACCGGGAAGCAAAATTGCCAAACAAAAAAATTGGGACGAAAAAATAAATCAAATGGTTGAAAGTGCTGATAAATGGGATATCGGCATTATTGTAGGCATACCCAGTTGGATTCAATTATTATTAGAAAAAATTATTGAACGCTATCAACTTACTACCATTCACGATTTATGGCCCAACTTAAATTTATATATTCATAGCGGTGTTGCCTTTGAGCCTTATAAAAAATCATTTGAAAAATTATTTGGCAAACAAGTTCAATTTATGGAAAGTTATTTGGCAAGCGAAGGCTATTTTGCTTATCAAACCAAGCCTGATGTAAGCACCATGACTATGATGTTGAACAACGGAATTTACTACGAATTTATTCCTTTTGATGAACAACATTTTGATGAACATGGCGAAATAAAAGATGCTTCAAAAACGTATGCCATCAACGAAGTAAAAATAGGCGTTGATTACGCCATGCTCATCAGCACATGTGCTGGCACTTGGCGTTATTTAATTGGTGATGTAATACGATTTGCCGATATTGAAAAATGTGAAATAAATATTACTGGCCGAACCAAACATTTTTTAAGCATCACCGGTGAGCATTTAAGTGTTGAAAATATGAGTAAAGCTATTAGTGCTACTTCAAATGATTTTAATGTAGATATTAAAGAATATACAGTTTGCGCTGAACAATTTGGAAATTTATTTGCTCATAGATGGTTTATTGGTTGTGATGAAAAATTAGATACAGATGCCGTAAAAACAACTTTAGATCATCATTTAAGGCAGTTAAATGATGATTATGATACCGAACGAAACTCCGCTTTAAAAGAAGTATTTATTGAAATAATACCACATCAAAAATTTTTAGATTTTTTAAAAGAAGAAGGTAAAGTGGGTGCTCAAATTAAATTTCCACGAGTGTTAAAAGGGGAACAACTGAAAAGATGGAAAATGTTTTTGGATAAATAAAATTTACCGCATCATTCCTTCACAAATTTACCATTCATCATATTGCCTTTTGTATCTGTTGCTTTTATGAAATAAATTCCGTTTGGTAGTGATGATACATCAAATTGAATTTGTTGAGTTGATGAGTTATTGATTTGTTGATTAGATGCTTCGTTCCTCAGTATGACACGACCTAACACATCCGTTACCTCAATTGCATTTACTAATGGCTGATGACTAATGACTATTGACTGCGAAGCAGGATTTGGATACACTACCAAAGCCTCAACTTCTTTGTTAGAATAATTCACCACTTCTTCCACTCCATCCCATTGCTGGCAGTTATATTGTAGGCAACCATATTTATCTACTTTTAATAAATAACCATCAGCTGGATGCACCCATTTAGTGGTTTGTACAAAGCCATTGACCATATAACCACTATCGGGGCAAAGTGTAATTTGAAATGGATATATATTTATAGAATCATCAATATAATATTGCCGCTTCCATTTTACATTGCCTGCACTGTCTATTTTAATAATAGTTGGTTCATTGTTAGTATAAATAGTATTATACGCTGATCGGGTTTTATTGGCTAATAATACAAACTGATTGCCTGCTATTTCAAAGCCATTTAACAGCCTTGTTTCATAAGTGGTATCAATGTATTTTTTTTGCCATTGCAAATTTCCATTTGCATCTATAAAATAAATGATACCGATGGTTTCAGAGAATACTTTAAATGGTGGGTTAAAATCTTGGTAAAAACTATCTTGCTGCCCCAATAAATAAAAGCCATTTTTTCCTTTGATAATACCATTACCAAATTCATCTTGTATGGTAGTGCCATATTGTTTTCGCCATTTTATATTACCAGCACTATCCGTACAAGTAACAAATAAATTTTTCCCTGATGTTGGGTAGCCACTTAATGAAGTTTTAGGGTTAATAAATCCATTAATAATATAATCGTGGTTAGCCGTTTCTATTACACCATTGCCATACGTATCTTTTCCAACTATTCCTAAATCCTTTTGCCAAATAATATTACCCATTGTATCCATTTTCAAGAGGCATTGATGGTTAATGTTCCAACCGTCAGATGCAACAGTTATCACGCCTGTAATTATTAAATTATTTTCATGATTGGCAATTAAATCGAATGAAACATCCCAAGAATTTGAGACTCCGACTATTTTTGTAAGTAGGGTATCTCCATTAGGTTTTGATTTGATAAATACAAATTGGGGATAGGAATTCAGATTATCTGAATATTCTGAAACAGAATAAATATTACTGCTAATTTGAATAATTTTTAGCGGGCCATAAAAGGAACTTGTATCACGTATTGAAGGCTTATTAATAATTGTATCTCCATTTTTATCTAAAATTGTATTAATATATCCTGAACTTAAATTAGTAACATCATACATGTTTTGTCTGCAAAAAAAAACTGAATCGTTCAAATACACAGGATTTGAGATATAGTTTAGTTTTTTATTAAATTCAATAGTTTTTTCAAATCTGATTTGTTGTGCATTACAGAAATAGTTCAAAAAAAATAACAAAAGAAAAAAGTAATACCTCATAATTGCATTATTTAATTATCACTTCGCCGAGGTGAGTGTCCTCACTCACCGCTTTATTGTTTAAAGTATAGTACAACTTATTCGCAAAATTCATGGTATGAAATTAATGAAAATATTTTACTCTTTCACAAACTTCCCATTCATCATATTGCCTTTTGTATCTGTTGATTTGATGAAGTATATTCCGTTTGGTAAAGTGGATACATCTAATTGAATTTGTTGAGTTGATGGGTTATTGATTTGTTGATTAGATGCTTCGTCCCTCAGCAAGACACGACCTAACACATCCGTTACCTCAATTGTATTTACTAATGGCTGATGACCAGTAACCGATAACTTCTCCCCACATGGGTTTGGGTAAACCTCCAACTTCCTTACTCCCACTTCCTCTACTCCATCATTTTCAACTAACTCAACATGCACATCATCTACATAAAAGTAACTATTTGAACCTTTGTTGTGTGCTAAATCAAAAAAATTACCAATAGTAAAATATCTATAAGCACTATCAGCTATAAATGTTCCTTCTACCTTTATCCAATTAAGGGTATCATCTATAACAGTAACATCATTTATTTTTGGTTTAATATTCTTAATTTGAAAAGTAATATTAGTTTGCCATGCATATACAGAATCATAGTAATGATAAGTAGTGAAACCTACCCCAAAGTTATTCATGGAATCAAAAAAAGGACCTTCCTTTACCACATAAAAATAACATTTATATTTTTTACCAATTTGTAAACTTGCACTTAATCTACCCTGTATATATTCTCTGCCGCTTGTTGTGCCCCCCAAAGGAATGAACCCTGCAAAAGCATCCCCATCTTTAGCATATTGAAATCCCCCCCCCCTATAATTAAAGTGTTTATCGGTACACCAACCAAGCCTAAAGGCATACCAATTATACCTGATGATAGATTACTAGCACACTTATTATAGTAATCAGGGGTACCATATATTGGGGAATCCCAATATAAACATATACTGTCATTAATACCACCCGGAACTCCGCTACAAGTATCACGTAATGTTTCAAAGCTGGGGTTGAGTACCAAGTTTTGGCTATATGCTTTGTTTAGGCTTAATAGCAACATTAATAAAATTATTTTTTTCATATTGATGAATTTTAAAAACAAAGGGCAGCATACACTCTCTTGTTTTAATTCAAAGGTAGGAACTCCAGTTTTCAATTCAGTGTAAAAAATATTTTTGTTTTATTTCCTACATATTTATACATTGCAGCAAATAATTTTAAAATCAACACTATGATATCTTCAACCACCAACGATGTAAGAGTAATTGTAGAAACATTTTATAAACCACAAAAGCCAACTCAACAACAGCCTACCACTGAACATATATTTGCTTATAGAATCACGATTGAAAACTACTCTGATTACTCGGTTCAGTTAATGCGCCGCCATTGGCAAATTTATGATAGTAATGGGCAATATCGTGAAGTGGAAGGCGAAGGAATTGTTGGCGAACAACCTGTTATACAGCCACATGAATTTCATCAATACACTTCATTTTGTAATCTGAAAAGCGATTTAGGAAAAATGAAAGGTGATTACACTATGGTACGTCATGCTGATGGAAAAATTTTCAAAGTAAATATTCCTGAATTTATGATGATGGCGCCTTTCAGAATGAATTAATATACATTTTTACGAACTTTATTGGTATTAAATTTTGAGGCATAGGTTTTACCTACCACTGTAATTTTACAATCATTTTTTATATCCAACAATCGTTTGGGTTTAATGCCATATTCATATAAAAAATAAAGCCCTGTACATGGCCAAAGCCCACAAACGGCGGTAGTTACACCAATAGCCAACATGGTATTTTTATTGTGTACTCGTATTTTTACAAAATCAATAGTATTTAAATGAATAGTTGTATCATCTACAGTAATCATTGAATCATTTTCAATATTTAATTTCCCATCAATCACCACTTTATTTTTTAGATATACTACTATTTTATTGCCTTGTTTTATGGCAAATGATTTTTTATAATAATCAGAGCTAATAAGCAGTTGTGGCTGCGCTAATGCATACATTGCTGAAATGCAAAGCATTAAAATGGTGAAATAAATACGTTTCATTGTTTAGGTAGATTGATTAAAGTTTACTTCTTTTTCTAAAATAGTTAACAAGCCTTTTTGTCCGAGTTTTATAGCCATATTATTAAATTGATGCCCAACCGGAAAATTATAACAAACTGGGTAATCAAATTCGGCTACGTGTTCAGCAATAATTTCTTCAGCCGTTTTTCCGAATGGCACTTCATTATCTTTCATATCGGTAAAAGCGCCTACCATTAAGCCTGCCAAGTTATCTAATTTGCCACTGCGCTTTAATTGCAACATCATTCTATCCACATGATATAATTGTTCATCAATATCTTCAATCAATAAAATTTTACCGCTTGTATCAATATCGCTTTGAGTGGATGCCAATGAATAAATTAAGGATAAATTGCCGCCAATAATTTCTGACATGGCTGAGCCGCCTCGGTTTAATGGATGTGCTGAAAAATTATATTTTAATCGTTCGCCCATTAAGCATTGCCTTAATGATTCAGCCGATGCCAACGTATCATCATTACTTTCTTGCAAATTTACAGGCATGATGGAGTGAATAGTTGGTATTGCACCAAGCGTATGAATGTGATTATGCAACACAGTAATATCACTAAAACCACAAATCCATTTAGGGTTTTTATTAAAATTTCTGAAATCAATATCATCAATAATACGGGTAGTGCCATAACCACCACGGGCGCACCAAATGGCTTTGATACTATTATCATCTAAGGCTTTCTGAAATTCAGTTAAGCGCAATTTGTCATTACCGGCGTATTGATTTTGCTCAGCATCAATTGTATTACCAAGCACCACTTCAAGCCCCCAGCTTTCAGCTAATGTAGCAGCAGCATCAATTTGGGCTGATGAAATTTTTCGGGCAGTTGAAATAATTGCAATTTTGTCATTCTTTTTTAAATACGGAGCTATAGGCATGGATATTGATTTTTGATGCAAAATCAAAAATTAATCTCTAACTTTCAACAAAATTCAAACAACTATTTTTTTATGAGTAAATCAACAATCACATTAATTGTAATCGGGGCAGTAGTTTTATTACTTGGTTTTATGGGTTGCGGTGGCTACAATGGCATGGTAACTAAAGATCAGGAAGCAAAAAGTGCATGGGCAAAAGTGCAAAGCCAATATCAACGCCGTATGGATTTAATTCCGAATTTGGTAAGCACCGTAAAAGGTTATGCTGAATTTGAAAAAAGTACATTAACGGCTGTAATTGAAGCAAGAGCAAGTGCTACAAAAATGACGGTAAATGCAGATGATTTAAGCCCTGAAAAAATCAAACAATTTCAAGCTTCGCAAGGTCAGTTATCAGCTGCATTAGGCAGATTGATGGTAGTATCTGAACAATATCCAAACTTAAAAGCAAATGATCAATTCATTAGTTTGCAAGCTGAATTATCGGGTACTGAAAACCGAATTGCTGTGGCTCGTAATGATTTTAATGATGCTGTTCAATCATTTAATTCAACTATAAAATCATTTCCGGCTGTACTGTTTAGCGGCTTATTTGGGTTTAAAGAAAAAGGTTATTTTGAAGCCGATGCGGCTGCTGAAAAAGCACCTTCTGTAAAATTTTAATGCAGCAATTATTGCCTGCAAAAAATGACCGTTGAATAAAAACTTCAACGGTCATTTTTTTTAATTTTCTTCATTGAAATAAATTTTATAAAACCGCCGTCCATCTTTTTCAACGCCTTGTTCAATCAAATCTCTATTGCCATGAATATAGATGTGGAAATTTTTATCCAATTTTAAAACACTTTTAAAAACACGAGCTTGTTTTTTTACTGCCTGATTTGAAATTTCAAATTTATTTTCAATTTCAATATCATTATTTTGCCGATAGCTGTTATCAAAATTTTGAAACGATTTAATAATATCATTATTCTGAAATACTTCGTTTTCAAAATCATCTTTATCAAACTCATCATGCGTTTTAAAATACTGAACTGAACGGTTTAGCAAATCAATTTGATCCGCCTTGCTTACTTCAAACTCTTCAGCTAATTGTTGGGTAACATAATTTTTTGCAATGCCCAAAAATTGATTGGTTTGCAGGTAATCATTTTTAATAGGTTGTACGCTTAAAAAATCATCTTTAAAATACTGTGCATCAGCGCCACGGCTAGTATTATCGGTTATTAATATTTTATATCCTGTATCACTTTGGGTATTAAATATCAAACATCCTTTATCAATTTTATGGGTAGCAACGCCCAAATCAGCATTTATTTTAAAACCATTTTTATTGGCTATCACTTTTAAAAATGATTCCTTATTTTCAGTTTTAATAATACAAATGGCATCTGCTTTTTCATTTTCAAGCACACAATTTTTCAATAACAAAAAATATACTTCGCCACTTTTTATTTTAGGATGATTTGATTTATCGTACAAATAATTTGTACAATTAATGGTTTGCTCAATAAAATTATCAGCATCATTAAATATTGATTTCACAAACGTAAATACAGGATTTAATGCTAAGTTTGGTTCAAAGTAAAATTGAAAAAGTTCATCGGTTTTAAAATTAGCTTCAACCATCTGTTGCAAAATGGTTTCAGTTGTTTCAAAATCACTTTCAATGCTTGATAAATTAACACCTTCTACATTATTTTTATTGCCTACAAAATGAATCATCAATTTGTTTAAACTTCCTATTTGTAAATTGCTCATTAATTAATTTTGTTTGATACTATTTACTAGTTTTTTTTACTTTCATATTTCCAATTATGGCTTTTGTTTTCCGCCAGTTTTTCAATTGATTTTTCAATGCGGCTAAGCCTGGTTTTTTCTTGTTTGGCTTCTGTTATATATTCAACATATTCTTTTTTATGCGAATAGCTAAAATTTTCAAAAGCAATTTTTGCGAATTTATTTCTATCTAACGCATCTTTAAATTCGTTAGGAATTATTAATGGTGGATTGATTTTATTTCGAGCTGGTGCAGGTAATTTTATTCCTTTTTCATTTAACTCAATGGCTTGTTTTAAATAATCCATCATTATTTTTTCAGATGGTAAATCTTTTAAAGAATATATTTTTCCAAAAATCCCCATTCCATCACGTTCGCCTTTTTCGATTAAACCATGTTTATCTTCTACCAATTTATATTTCCACAAATTAAATGAACAATGTGCTTTGAACGAAGCAAAACCACACAATAACCCTTTATATTCAAATACAGGAAACCCCCATTTTA
Source organism: Bacteroidota bacterium (assembly GCA_041165265.1). Lineage (GTDB taxonomy): Bacteria > Bacteroidota > Bacteroidia > Chitinophagales > CAIODY01 > CAIODY01. Next base: position 23,649 of record JBEANU010000273.1, read on the forward strand.
TAGTTTCAACAACATCAGGGCATGCCTTATGCACAATAGCCCTAAGTTGTTTTAAAATGGGTTGTGCAAATGGTTGTGCCCTTTTAATGTAATCATCAATTCTATTATCAATAGTTGGCATTGTAATTAAATGTTTAGTTTTGTTTATCAAAAATAAAATATTGCATCATTTTATTTCGTTAAAAATAAACATTTGAAAACCTTAAAATTAATATTACTTTTTATTTGGCTACCAATAGTTGGTTTTGGTCAGGCTGCGGTTCATCTTAATTGTATTAAAACTTTATTAAATGGTGATGTGGAGTGTTATTGGAATGTGCCTTCAAACGCTTGCCCTGCAACTTGTTTTGTATCGTATGATGTATATGTTTCAAGCACTGGCAAGGGTGGTGTATATACTTTGCTAACAAGCATTACTAATGCAGCGGCAACAAGCTGTACGCATATTGGTGCTAATGGCAATAACAATCAGAACTTATACTATTTTGTACAAACTATTTGTAATTGTGGTGCTGGCAATATTACTGTAAACAGCGATACAGCAGGCAATGCATCATTGGCAATACCTATTATTAACTATATTACTGTTAATGGCAATTCAGTATTGATGAATTGGCAACCTAGCACATCATCACAAACTTATGCCTATCAAATATATTATGTTGATAATAGCGGTTATCATGCATTAGATACGGTACAAGGATTATATAATGTTAATTATACAAGCACAGCCTATAATACAAATACACAAAGTGTTACATTTTCAATAGCTTCAATTGATAGCTGCGGCACTACAGGGCTGTTCAATAGCACCACACCACAACATACTTTGTTGCTTAATGCATCAGTTGATAGATGCAATCAATCCGTAAATTTAAATTGGAATGCTTATATCAATTGGAGCAATGGTGTAAGTAAATATGATGTGTTTTTAAAATTAAATCACGATACATTTAAAGTTATAAAAAGCCTTACACCATTAGTATTATCAACTATTTTAACCGGATTTAAAGATGGTGATACCTTGCAATTTTATATACAAGCATCTGAACTGAGTTCAACATTTATTTCAACATCAAATGTGATAAAAATTGTGATGAACATTGTGCAACCACCTTTATTTGGTTTAATGCAAACGTGCACCGTTGATAGTAATAAAAATGTATTGTTGGAGTTTGTGTTAGATGCCGCCGCCGATATAAAAGCGTACAGCATTTATAGATGTACTGATAACATCAATTATAGTTTGTTGGCCACTATGCCCATCACACTACCGCTTACCAACAATGCAATTTTATATCGTGATAAAGAAGCTGATGTGCATCATCAATCCTACTATTATAAAATTTTTTCAGTAGATAGTTGTGGTGGGTTGCACAAAGGCAATCAATCAAATTCAGTATTACTAACAGGTAATTTAACGGCTTACAATACGGTTGAGCTAAATTGGAACAACTTTGCTATTGATACAGGATTGATTGTACAATATACTATTTTACGAAGTGTAAATCAAGGCGCATCATTTACATATGTAGCCACTCTTTTACCTAATCAACCAATGATTTATGGTGATGATATTCACCCCTTATATGCATCGCAGGATAGCATCATTTATAAAATTATGGTTGATTATACATTTAATCATGGTTTATTGCGCCGCCGTAATACAAGCTTTTCAAATGATTTAGTGATTCATCCCAATTCTGAAATTTTTATACCCAATACTATTTTTCCTAAAGGAAAAAATAATGTGTTCAAACCTATCATTACATTTCCTGATATTTTAAATTATAACTTAATAATATTTAATAAAATTGGTGAAAAAATATTCATCAGCAATACTTATAATGATGGTTGGGATGGCACCAAAGCAGGCACCGAAGTGCCTCAGGGAAATTATACTTACCAAATTACATTTGATAAACCCAATGGTGTAAAATTTGTAAAACAAGGTAATGTAGTTGTGGTGTATTAAAACATGACACAAAAAAAGCCGATTCAAAAAATTGAATCGGCTTTTAATTTTTTACTAACTAAAATTATTTTTTTTCGTTAGATGGAGCTGCAGGCTTAGTTTCAGTTGAACCACCTTTTTTGCAGCAAGCTTTAGTAGCATCGCCACCTTTTTTGCAACAAGCACCACCTTTAACACATTCGTGTTTGCCTTTTGCTTCTTTATCGCAAGCAGTAGCTACTAAAGTTGAAGAAGCTAAGAATAATGCGAACGCTGATAATAACAATGTTTTTTTCATGATAATAAAAATTTTGAATTGTAAACCTATTAAACAAAAATCAATTAAACAAGTTTTGCCAACACACTTTTATTTCCTTTAACAATTTGGTTTAAAGCTACATCTATTTTAGTGCCGATAGGAAAAAATACATCAACCCTGCTACCAAATTTTATAAAACCAAAATCGTTGCCATGTATTACTTTATCACCTGGTTTTACATAACAAATAATTCGTTTAGCCAATGCGCCAGCAATTTGCCGCATTAATATTTCAGTTTTACCATTACTAATTACCACCGTATTTCTTTCATTTTCAGTTGATGATTTTGGATGCCATGCTACCAAGTATTTTCCTTCATGATATTGTACATATTTTACTTCGCCACCAATTGCACAACGGTTTACATGAACATTTGCTGGCGACATAAAAATGGATACTTGCAATCTTTTATCTTTAAAATATTCAGGTTCAAATACTTCTTCAATCACTACAACTTTTCCATCACATGGCGATACAACATAGTTTGCTGGCACCTCAACAGTACGAATTGGGTTACGAAAAAATGAAGAAATGGCCAACCAAATAATTAATGAAGCCGCTGCCATGATACATTGTACTGTACAATTATCTATCAAAAATTTAAATGCTACTATATTAATGATGGTTAAAATCAAGAATAATCCAACTACCTCTTTTCTGCCCTCTTTGTGAATATAATTCATTTCGTTATTTTTTTATTTGAAATTTAAAAACCGAAAATACGCTTTTACAACAAATTGAAAAATAAAATGCCATAGTAAAATTTGTGGCTTATCGTTTTTTTATATTTTTGTACACTTCTGATTTTTTTGAATAATCAAAAATTATTCACTTTATCAGTTATATATATATTAATATTATTTTTTAATTTAAAACAACAAAACAAAATAATGGATGTAATCACGATAGTGTTATTAGGTGCGGCGGCTGTATTAGGCGTAGGTATTGGTATTTTTGCTGGCAAGTCAATTTTTTCAAAATCATTTAATGCCAATAAAGAACAGGCAGATAAAGAGGCGAATTTAATTTTAGAAAATGCTAAAAAAGAGGCAGAAAATTTAAAGAAAGAAAAACTGTTAGAGGCAAAAGAAAAATTTCAACAAACTAAAATTGAACAAGAAAAAGAAATTCAACAAAAACTAAATAAAGCGGATGAAAGAGAAAGGGCAGTGAAGCAGAAGGAACAATCACTGAGTCAGAAAATTGAAAACACTGCAAAAAAAGATCAGGAGTTGGATGTGTTGAAAGAAAACATGAAACAACAATTGGATTTGGTAAACGAGAAAAAAAGCCAATTAGATAAATCACATGAAACTATGGTGAAAACTTTAGAAAAAGCAGCAGGAATGAGTGCTGTGGATGCTAAAGCACAATTGATTGAATCATTAAAAGGCGAAGCTAAAACGGCCGCATCATCGCATATTAAATCCATCATGGATGAAGCAAAACTTACAGCCAACAAAGAAGCTAAAAAAATTATCATTCAAACCATTCAACGTACTGCTCAAGAACATGCTATTGAAAATTCAGTAAGCACTTTTCAGTTAGAAGGTGATGATATGAAAGGGCAAATTATTGGTAGAGAAGGTAGAAATATCAGGGCTTTAGAAGCAGCAACTGGGGTTGAGTTTATTGTTGATGATACACCTGATACCATCATTCTTTCATGTTTTGACCCAATTAGAAGAGAGATTGCAAGATTAAGTTTACAACGATTAGTTTCTGATGGTCGTATTCATCCAGCACGTATTGAAGAAGTAGTTGAAAAAACTAAAAAACAATTAGAAGACCAAGTAGTAGAAATAGGCGAACGCACTTGTATTGAATTAGGCATTCATGGCTTACATCCTGAATTAATTAGAATGGTGGGCAGAATGCGTTATCGTTCCTCTTACGGTCAAAACTTATTACACCATAGTAAAGAAGTAGCAAACATGTGTGCTGTAATGGCTGCTGAATTGGGCTTGAATCCGAAGTTAGCAAAACGTGCAGGATTATTACATGATATTGGTAAAGTACCTGATATGGAACAAGAATTATCGCATGCTTTATTAGGGGCAAAATTAGCTGAACAATATAACGAGCATCCAAGTATTGTAAATGCCATTGGCGCACATCACGATGAAATGGAAATGAAATTTGTGATTTCACCCATCATTCAAATATGTGATAGTATAAGTGGCGCCAGACCAGGTGCCCGTAGAGATACCTACAATCAATACTTACAGCGTATTAAAGATTTAGAAAATTTAGCTATGGGATTTGATGGCGTTGAAAAAGCATTTGCCGTTCAAGCTGGTAGAGAGTTACGGGTAATTGTTGAAGCCACTAAAGTAGATGATAAATTTGCTGAACAAATGAGTTTTGATATGAGTCAGAAAATTATGAATGAAATGCAATACCCTGGGCAAATAAGAGTAACTGTAATCAGAGAAACTAGAGCCGTGAATATTGCTCGATAATAATTTTTAGATAATACGTAAAAAGGTTGCTACATCACTTAGCAACCTTTTTTATTTTATGCCACTGCTCTATAAATCGCTTTAGCTTAGCCATGTTGCATTGGTGCAAAATTCACTTTTTTTGTGGGACTACTAAACAATCCAGTAAAACTTACCCACTAATTACCCAACTCACTTATAAATTTCAAACGCATTAATTGCACTTGTTCAAAGTCAAAATCTTCTTTGCCCAATTCATTTACAGCAGTTGCAATATCATCGGTTTCAGCATGTTTAAAATAATCAAAAATTTCCTGTTGGGTATATTCATCAATATGTTCATTGATGTAATAACTTAAATTTAATTTGGTTCCGCTGGCCACAATAGTTTCTAGTTCGGTTACTAAATCAACCATGCTCATAGTTCGCTGACGGGCAATTTCATCTAACGGAATTTTTTTATCAATATTCTGAATAATTTGAACTTTTGCTGCTGATTTATTCGCCACCGTTTTGATTAAAAAATCTAACGGACGGTCAATATTGTTTTCTTCAACATACTTTGCAATTAGCTCTACAAAAGGCTTTCCGTATCGTACTGCTTTTCCTTTGCTTACTCCTTGACAATTTTCTAACTCTTGCAAATTAGTAGGATACATCGTGGCCATATCATTGATAGATGGCTCTTGAAAAATAACAAACGGAGGTAACTTTTTTTCTTTAGCCACTTGTTTTACCAAATCTTTCAGCATCTTCAATAATTCAGTATCCAATGCGCCGCCACCGCCGCCGCTGTTGGTAATCACATCATCATCATCTGTATCTTCCACCACTTCATAATTATGATTTACCGTAACTTTTACGCTGAATGGTTTTTTCAAAAACTCTTTTCCTTCATCTGTAAATTTCAATAATCCATATTGCTCAATATCCTTTCTGATGAAATTATTTATCAAAGCATGACGAACGATTGAACTCCAGAAATGCTCATCGTGGGCTTTTCCTGAACCATATTCTTTTATTTTATCATGACCAAACATTACAATTTGTTGGTCTTTTTTACCGCAAATAATTTTTACGATATAATCAATTCCATAATTTTCACCAACCGCTTTTACGGTTTTTAAAACTGTGGTAATAAATTCTTTTCCTTCTTGATGTTCTTTAGGGTGAACACAATTATCACACATTCCGCAGTTTTCTTGTTGCAAGTTTTCACCAAAATAATGTAGGATGAATTTCCTTCGGCAAACCGATGTTTCAGCAAAAGCTTCCATTTCCATTAAAAGTTGTCCGCCTAATTCACGTTCGGCCATTGGCTTATCTCTCATGAATTTTTCTAACTTCAACAAATCATTATATGAATAATAACTTCGGCAGATGCCTTCCAATCCATCCCTACCAGCTCTGCCTGTTTCTTGATAATAGTTTTCTAAACTTTTTGGAAAGTTATAATGAATCACAAATCGCACATCGGGTTTATCAATTCCCATCCCAAAAGCAATTGTAGCCACTATTACATCAACTTCTTGCATCAAAAACCAATCTTGCCGTTGGCTTCGTACAGCGGCTTCTAACCCTGCATGATAAGCCACTGCCTTAATTCCGTTAACTGATAAAATTTGAGCAATTTCTTCTGCCATTTTTCTGCTCAAAGTGTAAATAATGCCCGATTTGCCGTTGTGCTTTCTTACAAATTTAATAATCTCTTTAATCGTTTCTTCTTTCTTCCGTTTGGGCTGTACTTCATACATCAAATTAGGTCTATTAAATGATGAAATAAAAATTTCAGGTTTATTCATACCCAAATTTTTCAAAATATCACTTTGTACTTTGGGCGTTGCAGTGGCGGTTAAAGCCACTAACGGAATGCGTTGCTTTAAAGATTTAATCATTTCTTTAATGCGCCTATACTCTGGCCTAAAATCATGCCCCCACTCACTGATACAATGTGCTTCATCAACTGCTACAAAAGATACTTTTATGCCTTTAAAAAATTCAACATTTTCTTCTTTGGTAAGTGTTTCAGGGGCAACATATAATAATTTTGTATTACCAGCCCTGATATCATCTTTTACTTTTTTGGCTTGAATTTTTGTAAGAGATGAGTTTAAAAAATGCGCTACCGCATCATTTTCACCATAGCTTCTAATGGCATCTACTTGGTTTTTCATTAATGCAATTAAGGGCGAAATAATAATTGCTGTACCCTCTAACATTAATGCTGGTAACTGATAACACATTGATTTGCCACCGCCGGTTGGCATAATCACAAAAGTATCCCTACCATCTAAAATGGAAGTTATAATATCTTCTTGATTGCCCTTAAAGCTATCAAAACCAAAATGGTTATGTAGTTCTTTACCTAATGCAGGGTTTTTAACAGCTACTTTTTGTATTCCTTTTAAGGCATCTTTATGTATTACTTGTTCTGTAGTAATAGTTTGTTTTGAAGATGTTTTTGATGCAGATTTTTTTGGTACAGTTGGCATAATTTAATCATCACTCTTAATTTGGTGTGATAGGTTGAAGTTACAATAAATATTATTACTACAAAAATATTATAGATAAAAAAAAATCCCATTCTGATTTCTCAAAATGGGATTAGAAATTATTTTAAAAATAAAATTATTTTTTTGCAGCAGGTGCAGCTTTAGCAGCAGCCGGTGCAGCAGCTTTAGCTGGAGTAGCTGATTTTGCAGCTTCTTCAGCTTGTTTTAATTGACGAGTTACAAATGCACTTACAATTGGATTGTTGGCAGCAGTAATAATATCCATACCATCAAATGAAACATCTTTTACTCGGATGTTTTTACCCAATTCTAACTCTTCAACATTAATTTCAAGGTTTGAACGTAATGCTGATGGTAAAGATTTTACTTTTAATTTACGTAATCTCGGAATTAATTTTCCGCCGGCTTTTACCCCTTTTGAAGTGCCTATGAATTTCACAGGTAATTCAACAACTACTTTTTTACCTTCAGTAAGTTCTAAAAAATCAACGTGTGTTACGTTGTCTTTAATCGGGTCAAATTGAATGTCTTGAATAAAACATGCAAATGATTTCCCGTTTACTGTTACCTCGGCTGTTTTAAAATCAGGGGTGTACACCATTGTTTTCAACGCTTTTGCTGAAACATAAAAATGCACATTCTGTTCGCCGCCATACAATACGCATGGTACATTACCTTTAGCACGTTCAGCTGTGATAGCTTTGCGGCTCATGTCGGTTCTGCTCATGCCTTCTAATTTAACTGCTTCCATTTTGCTTTTTTGTTATTTGTTTAAAAAAATTCGGACGGCGAAGATAATCTATTTTTTTATACCATCATCCCTTATTTTTAAAATTCTATACTTCTGTTTTTAGATGGCATCAATCCTACTTAATACATGATTAGGTTTTGTATTATTTTAAAATCATCTATCATTAATTATTACAAGGTTTCAATCTTTTCATCATTTTTGCAACCTTTAAAAAAAGAGGATTTTAAAAATGGCAATTTTAGGTAAGCAAAATAACGATGGTGCTAACATGAGTTTTTTTGAGCATATTGATGCTTTAAGAGGGCATTTGTTCCGCATTGCTGTAGCCATTGTAAGTGCTGCCATTGTAGTTTTTATTAATAAATCATTTGTGTTTGATACTGTTTTATTTGGCCCCAAAAAAGCTGATTTTATTACCTATAAATGGATGTGCCAATTAGGCGCAACACTAAATATTAAAGATTTATGCCTTACCGTTCCTGATTTTAAAATTGTAAGTAGTACGCTTTCAGGGCAGTTTATGGCGCATATTACTATCTCATTTATTATTGGGTTGATAATTGCCATACCCTATGTTTTTTGGGAAATTTGGCGTTTTATTTCTCCTGCATTGCATCCCAAAGAACGTAAAGCCGCTAATAGTATTATTGGTTTTTCATCCATTCTGTTTTTATTAGGAGCTGCCTTTGGATATTTTTTCTTAACGCCGTTTTCAATTTCGTTTTTGACTGATTATAATGTTTCAAATGAAGTGGTGAACCTGCCTACGTTAGATGAATATGTTGATTTTGTAACTTCTATGGTTTTAGTTACAGGCTTATCTTTTGAGTTGCCCATTGTGATGTTATTTTTAGGTAGGGTGGGCATTGTAAATGCACCAATGCTGAAAAACTTTAGGCGCTATGCTTTAATATTGGTTTTAGTATTATCCGCCATTATTACACCATCGGTTGATATGTTTACGCAAGGGTTGGTGGCTGTGCCGCTTTATGCCTTGTACGAACTAAGTATAATTGTGGTAAGTAGAGTTGAGAAAAATAAATCAACTGAATAGTGTTATACCAAATAGGCATAAGGTTCAGCAATGTTTTCACCAATTTCAACCTGTATCATTTCTTTTAAAGTAGTTGAAATGGATAACCCAACAAAATCGGGTGTTATCGGAAATGATTTATGCTGCCTATCCACCAAAACAGCCAATTGTAGCTTACTTATCTGCTTTTCAAGTAAGGGTTTTAAAGCATAAAAAATAGTTTTGCCGCTATTGGCTACATCATCTACAATAATGATTGATTTATTTTGTAGATCCACATCACACAATATTTGTATGGCTGAATTTAGAGGATTTTTTTTGTCAATTTTTATTTCTCCAATTAGCACATTCCATTTTTTTTGCTTCAACAATTCTGCTTGTAAATGCTTGGCTATATAAAGTCCTCGGTCAAAAATTCCTAATAAAACAATTTCATTTTCATGATCATTGTTTTCAGTAATTTCAATTGCCATCCGTTTTAATTTACGATGAATATCAGCTGATGTTAAAATGGTTTGTTGCATAATTAATTTGTGAATTCAAAAATATATTTATTTATCAAATGAATCTTCTGAATCAGGATTAGGACAATGAGGTGTAAAAAAAGTGTAGCTTAATGAAATCATGGTGAACATATATTTATCTTTAAACTGATCGCCACGTTGCTTGCCCACCACATCACTTAAAAGATTGGTGGTGTTTGATGGATCAGCAAAGTTGGATGATTTTTTATTGGTTTGTACTTTTTTTTGAATATATAAATTGCTCACATCATCCAAATAATCAGTATAAGTATGATGATACATACATTCAATAGATAGTGTGACTGACTTAGCAATATTAAATTTTAAGCCTCCGCCTAACGGCATTACAAATGTTAATGGAATATAATCTTTTCCTTCGGTTTTTAGCCCTACTAATTCCTCCCACTTTCCATCATAATTGGCTTGTGTAAAGTAATAAGCAAAGCCAGCACCCCAAAAAATAAAGGGTGACCATGTGGCATCTTTCACCAAATTTGATTTGTATTTAAAAAAATTAAATTCAAGCATGGTTACCCCTTCAGCTAAAGTATTTCGAAAGTTTAAATTTTGGTATTGAATATACTTATTATTGCTTTTAGCCGCCTGAAATGAAAACCTACAAATGTTTAAATTAGTACGCCAAGCAAAATGTGGCGTAAAATTTTTACGATAAAATGCACCGCCAACTGGTTGGTATTTTAAAACTAATGAATTTGAATTTAAATCGCCAAAATAGGATGTAGAGCCGCTTTCAAAGCCAACTTCATGGTATTGGGCTTGTACTGAAAAACTTAGTATCAACAACCCCAATAAAAATATTTTTTTAAAAAAATTCACTTTGTATAAACGATAAAACAAATGTAAAATTGTTTCCGTCAGCTTTCTTAAATCAATCTTTCAAATTGCTAACATCATTTATAAAAATCAACTTTTAAAGACGGTGGTTGAAAAGGCAAACCAACTTGCACTATTCTTTCAAATACATGATCAATTATATTTCAACCATATACTTGCATCGCACCCATCCAATTCAACAATTTATTTGGCGTAGCAAATTGTTGCTGCGAAATTTGTTGTGTGTGAAGGCGATGGTGTGGGATGTGCATGGCTAATCTACATCAATGAATTTTTTTATATTTTCTAAATCAGAAAGTTCAGAATCTTCTTTGAACATAAATCCGTTTTCTTCTTTTTCAATTATTTCAGCAGGAGAGTTTGGCTTGAGTAGAATCTTATAAGAAGACATTTTCATAGGTGAATTTTTAGCCCCGTAAAGTATAATCAGATGAGCGATGTTATTTGTTTTCTTCAATTCATTAATATCAAAAATTAGGCAATGCACTTCTGAACTTGGTGCACCAAAGTGAACAATATCAACAACATCGTTTCTCCATTTTTCATGTCCATTATTTTGAAATGAAGTTTTAAAGTTTGTTGAGGGGATAAATGGGGCATAATCTTGAAAGATACCATTGCTAGCTATTCTGAAGGACAATGAATAATCATTTTGAAATCTTGAAAGATTGGTAAAATATGTTTTGAATATCAAAAGAATTTTTCCTTCTTGAGTTTTTGTATCAAAAATTTTTAAAAAGCTCAACAGATTAGGAAACTTTATTCGTTTGAATAACGCTTCAATAAAGTGATACGGCGCTTTGTTGGTTTGTCCATCAATTCTCATAAAAAATCTATCTTCAAATTGATGAGGTGAATATTCACTTTTCGGAATTTCAAAAATGTAAATGAACTTTCCTTCGTTTTCAATTCTGTGAAATAAAATTCCGTAAGGAGTTGGTGTTAATCGATTTACAATTTTCGCCATGAATTGGTCTTTCTCATAAAGGGTTTCAACCAAAGACAATTCTCCCGTAAATATTTTTTCTTTTCTGCCATCTTCTGCTTTTTTTCCAATTGGCGCTCCCCAAATTAAAAGTCCACCTTCTGAATTTAGAAATGCGCAAATTGATTTTAGAATTGCTTTTTCTTTATCTGTTGTGGACTCTTTATCGTTTGAAAAAAAAGACTTGAATTCAATCTTATCACTTTCCGTTTTCTCTTCATTGAAAAATTTCACAACATCATTATAAGTGATTTCTTCGATTTTTTCCTTGTTGAAATATTGATTGAAATAGTTCATGGTTTTTAAAATTTAAGCTTATGCAGCAATGGCTTCGGCATATTTTATTTCGTAAGTTACATTTTCATTTAGCCCATCAATTTTTAAAACACCACTATCAAACTGATTGAGTAAAATAAAACTTTGGGTGTAGTTTCCTAAAATATCCAACAAGCCTTTTGCTTCCACCAAATTCAAATTTTCTGCTCCACTTTGTTGAATAATATTCACCACTTTTTGCAATTCATCTAATCGCTTTTGATTGATGGTGTAACCTTTTACCAAATAATCTTTTAAGCGTTGCGTTGCCCACTGACGAAATTGAGTTGCTTGTTTTGAATTGACTCTATAACCAACTGATATTATCACATCAAGATTGTACAAATTCATTTTACGCTTTTTGCCATCGGCTGCAACTTGTTCCAAAATGGAACAGGTTGAATTTTGCGCCAATTCTTTTGACAAATAAATGTTGTTGATGTGTTTTACAATTGCCGGTCTGTTAACCGAAAAAAGTTTAGCAATTAAATGTGCATCTAACCAAATTGTTTCTTTATCCAAGCTAACTTGAATTTCAGAACCAGTGTCTGTTTTATAAATTTCAATTTCTCCTTTTTGCATTTTTATTTCAGGTTTAATAATTCACCAACTTCTCTAAACTCTCTTTCAGCCTAGCTTTTGCTAAAAAATTATTTTCTAACGGAATTGCAAACGGAACAGGTGTATCTAACGAAGCACAACGCATCACAGGTGCATCCAAGCTTTCAAAGCAATGCTCATTTATCCATGCAGAAATTTCACCGCCAATGCCGCCAATCAAAGTGTATTCATGCAGCACTAAAACCTTACCTGTTTTCTTTACTGTTTTTTCAATTGCTTCATAATCCAACGGCGCTAAAGTTCTCAAGTCTAAAATCTCAGTACTAATATCTAAAGTCTTTGAAATTTCCAACGCCCAATGCACTCCAGCACCATAAGTAATAATAGAAACATCATTTCCTTCTTGTACCACATTCGCTTTGCCGATTTCAATTTCGTAATAATCGGTTGGCACCATGCCACTTACACTTCTGTACAAAGCTTTGTGTTCAAAAAACATCACAGGGTTCGGGTCGTTAATCGCAGCAATCAACAAACCTTTTGCATCAGCAGGTGTGGATGGATAAACCACTTTCAAGCCTGGCACTTTGGTAAACCAAGCTTCATTGCTTTGGCTATGAAATGGCCCAGCACCAACGCCTGCGCCTGTTGGCATACGAACTACCACATCAGCATTTTGTCCCCAGCGATAATGAATTTTCGCCAAATTATTTACAATCTGATTAAAGCCTTCGGTAACGAAATCTGCAAATTGCATTTCCATTACCGCTTTATATTTTTCCAAACTCAATCCCAACGAAATACCAATGATGGCGCTTTCGCAAAGTGTGGTGTTGCGAACTCTTTCTTTTCCAAATTCAGCTACAAAACCATCTGTAATTTTAAATACACCACCATATTCAGCCACATCTTGTCCCATAATGATGAGGTTGGAATGCTTTTGCATGCTTTGTTTCAAGCCTTCTGAAATGGCATCCACCAATCGAAGTTCCTTCGAGTTATTAGTTATCAGTGATGAGTTATTAGTTGGAAAATACGGAGCAAAAATGTCGTTCACTTCTTCTTCTGTATTTGCAATTGGTTCAGGCGATGCAAAACATTTTTCCAAATTAATTTCTATTTCGTGTTTGAAATTTGCTTTGGTTTCATCAATAAATTGTTGAGTAATAATTTTTTCATCCAACAAATATTTTTCAAAATTCATCACTGGGTCTAATTTTCCCCATTGCTCAAAAAGCTCTTTGGGCACATATTTCACACCACTTGCTTCTTCATGGCCTCTCATTCTGAACGTCATTGCTTCAATCAAAATTGGTTTTTGATTTTCGATACAATATTTTTTTGCTTCGCTAATTTGATGATAAACTTCCAACAAATTATTTC
>JBEANU010000274.1:0-4349 GCA_041165265.1 Bacteroidota bacterium
TTACATCATGAAAAACACATTTTTATTTTCTATTTTAATAATTGCAATGGTGGGTTTGGCAAGTTGCAAAAAGAAAAAAACTAATACTACTAATGCCAATTCTACCACAAATTCAACTGAAACAGCAGCTGATATAACGGTTTATTTAAAGAACGTAATCGATTCAAAAACAATTAATTTTGGTGTTTTAGAATTTGCAAACAAAGCTGGTAATACCTATTCAGTAAGTGAATTAAAATATTATATTTCAGAAATTTCATTTACAAAAGATGATGGCAAAATTGTTTCATCAACACAGGTTAGTTTAATTGATGCGGCTGATACTAAAATGCAATCGTTTAATATAAAGCAACTACCCAATGGCACTTATACAAAAATGAAATTTTATATTGGTGTAGGTTCGTTGCAAAATCATAGTGGCTTGCAAGAAGGTGCTTTAGACCCCATGAATGGTATGTTTTGGACATGGAACACAGGATACATTTTCTTCAAACATGATGGTCAGTTTATTGATTCTACTGGTGCTACAAAGGGTGTTTCATTTCATTTAGGAACAGATGTGGCGTATGCTAAAATTGAAATTCCTGTAAATTTCAGCATCATCGGAAAAGCAAAAAATGTTTACCTAAAATTTGATTTAAACAAATTATATGAAACCCCTAATTTAATTAATTTTGATTTTGGAAACAATCATCAATCAACATCAGTAAATGATTCAGCTTGGATTGCCAAAATGAAACAAAATTTTAATCACTCTTTTTCATTTGATTATGCGGAATAAAAACATACTAATATTAATTTTATTAATTGGTTGTTTTGTAGTTGTTCAATCTTGTAAAAAAGATGGAGTGATGGTTGTTCCATCAACACCAAATTCAGGGCTTACACCTTATAAATTAGAAATTCCATTAGGCTTACCGCCTATTTTTATTCCTGATAGTTTGCAACTTACTATTGAAGGAGTGGCTTTAGGCAAGCAACTTTTTTTTGACCCTATATTATCGGCTAACGGCTCAATGGCTTGTGCATCATGCCATATACAACAGCTTGCATTTGTAGATACCGGAAAACTAAGTGTAGGCATTGATGGCATTGCAGGAACTAGAAATGCTATGCCGCTGTTTAATTTGGTATATGCTAAAAACTTTTTTTGGGATGGAGGTGCTACAAGCTTGGAAAATCAAGTAATAGGACCAATTATTAACCCTGTTGAAATGCATTCAACATTAAAAGATGTAATTGCAAAATTAAATGAAAATGAAGATTATAAAACAAAATTCAAATTAGTATTTGGTAGAAATGTAATCACAACCGCTATGTTGATGAAAGCTATTGCACAATATGAAAAAACAATACTTTCAGGCAATTCAAAATTTGATTTATATAAAGTTGGTAAAGCTACATTTACTAAAAATGAAACCAATGGTTTAAATTTATTTTTAGATGAAAATAAAGGAGATTGTACACACTGCCATACTTTTGGTAGCACCTTTACCGATTTTGCATTTAAGGATAATGGATTAGATTCAATTCCTAAAGATTCAGGGCGATACCGAATACCACCATTTTTAATTTCGAATATTGGAAAATTTAAAACACCATCCTTACGAAACATTGAACTTACAGCACCTTATATGCATGATGGCCGATTTAAAACCTTAACCCAATGTGTTGAACATTATAACTCAGGATTTAAAAATTCAGCCAATTTAGATATTAATATTGCCAATAAAACTAAAGGCAGAATGACCACACAAGAAGTGGCTGATATTGTTGCATTTTTAAAAACATTAACCGATGTTAGTATCACCACTAATAAAAATTTTGCCAAATAGTTTAGCCATTTAACAACCATGAACCATCTTATAATTTCAGATACAACTACAGTTAAGGAAGCCTTAAATCGCTTTAATGAATTAGCGCCTGAATCGTTTCAACAAACTACATTATTTGTAGTAAATTTAAAAAAACAATTGATTGGAACGCTTACTGAAGGTGATATTAGGCGCTCGTTATTAAAAGGTAATTTGGTGGATGATAGCGTTCAGATTTGTATGAATAAAAATTTTAAATTTTTAAATCAACAAAATTTTTCAAGCGCTACAATTTCAGTTTTGAAAGAAAAAAAAATACGATTTGTTCCGTATTTAAATAAAAATAAAATAATTGAACGAATTTATGATGTTGAAAAAATTCAATCAATACTTCCTATTGAAGCAGTAATAATGTGTGGTGGCAAAGGCGAACGATTACGACCATTAACTTCTGCCATTCCTAAACCACTATTAAAGGTAGGAAGCAAGCCAATTATGGAGCATTCAGTGGATAGGATGATGCAATTTGGAATTCAGAAATTTCATTTTTCGGTAAATTATTTAAAGGAAAAAATAATGCAACATTTTAATGAAGTACCCAAAAAAGGAATTACAATAAATTATATTGAAGAAAAAAATCCACTGGGTACCATCGGAAGTTTATCCTTGATAAAAAAAATAAATTCAGAATATATATTGGTTCAAAATGGTGATTTAATTACCAATATTGATTATGAAAAATTTTATTTGAATGCAGTGAAGGCAAAAGCTGCTATTTCAGTAGCCACAGTACCTTACAGTGTTGATGTACCTTTTGCTATTTTAAATTTAGATAAAAAAAAGCAGGTAAAAGCATTGCATGAAAAACCACGATATACTTACGAAGCCAATGCTGGCATTTATTTAATTCATCAATCATTACTAAAATTTATTCCTAAAAATAAAATGTATAATGCAACTGATTTAATTCAAACCGCCATTGATAAAAATTTAGCAGTTACTACCTTTCCTATTTTGGGCTATTGGACAGATGTAGGGCGAATGGAAGATTTTATGAAAGTTCAAAATGATATAGAAAATATTTATAAATAAAAAACCGCCATTGAAATTGCTTTCAATAGCGGTTTAATGAAAAAAACCACTACTCTATTCTTTAATAAATTTTGTTCTGCTAATTTTTCCATCAGCTTTTAATTCAATGATGTACAAACCATTTTCAAAACCACTTACATCAATATTTTTTTTGCTGCCAATAATTTTATCTTCAAAAATATTTCTTCCATCAATGGCATAGATATTAACCTGCGCATTTAATACAGCTGAGTTAATAGTAATATAATTAGTTGTTGGGTTTGGAGCAACATCAAATTTGATAGCGTTTAATTCATTGATACCAGTGCTTAATGTTACCGATTGTGAAGCAGAGCTTTTGCTACAACCCCATACTGCAAATACTTTTACTGAATATACATCAGATGCAGTAATAGTATATGTATTAGAGATTGCACCACTAATTGCAACACCATTTTTATACCATTGAACACTATCTTTATTTCCAGCATTTAGTGTAAGTGTATTGCCACTAATACTAAATGTAGGTGGTGTTAAATAGCCATCGCAATACAATAAACGTATGCCATTTGAATCTAAAGAAGTACCTTGATATACATACATTTCATCAATATAACCATCAAATATTTTTTGCTGATTAATTACCGTACCACCTGATCCGCCACCAATCATTAAAGGATATGCAGCATTAAGCCCGATAGGATTAATATTCAAATTATTTGTTTGAGTAGCCACAATTTTTCCATCTACATATAATTGAGCTGATGCTATGGAAGCATTGTATGAAACAGCATAATGATGCCAGTTTGTATCAGCATTACAAACACCAAAAATGCTTGAAAATTGAGTTGTACTCATATAACTATATGCCAAACTACCTTCTAAATTATTGAATGAGCCTGAATATCTTAACAATACACTTTGTGCAATTTCAATAAATGTAGGATAGCCAAATGACGGGCTTAAACTCTTATTTTTTCCAAATGTGCTAATTGAAAAAGAACCTAATATTGGAGGAAAGTTTTGATGATATAAATACCCACCACCAGTGTGAATAGCATTGCCTTTTACACCAGGAACAAATGTGTTTACTGTAGCCACATTAGTTAAATCAAAATGATTCGCTGATGCATCTGCCAATGTATCATTATATGACCAATAGGCCAAGTAAGCGCCTGGTACTTGAGCCTGCAAGTAATTACTAAATAATAGAATAAGAATAATGGTAAAGATTTTTTTCATGATATTGAATATTTGATTTGGTTAATAATTAAGATGCAAAGATTAGTTGCAGCAAAAATTTATTTTTAACCACTTTACCAAACTTCGTTTTCGTTTTACCAAAATGAATACAAGCTATAAATTCAATATCTATTTTTGTATTACAAATGCGATACTTCATTTACATCATTATACTGCTTTATCAATCAGTACAAGCCCAACAGCCTGTGCATCAAATCATCA
>JBEANU010000275.1:0-4303 GCA_041165265.1 Bacteroidota bacterium
AAAAGTTTTGTACAATACAGCAAAGCTAATGGTTTGAATGATGTAGGTATAAGCACTTTGGGGTGGAGTAAAACCAACAAAGCTTTGGTAATTGCTTATAACAATAGCAATATTGATATACTTACTGAAAATGGAGTAATTAATATTTCAGATATTAAAAACAAAAGCGTACCAGGCGATAAATCCATATATCAAATTAAAGTACAAGCCAATAAAGCCTATTTGGCTTGTGGTTTTGGTATTGTGGTGATTAATTTATCAAAACTTGAAATTGAAGACACTTATATCATTGGCGATAACGGAACCCAAGTGCCTGTGAAAAACATTGCTTTTTCAAAAAATAAAATATGGGCACTTACTTCAAAAGGGGTAAAAATGGCGGATAGCAAATCTGATTTTTTAGCCAACTATGCGGTATGGGCAAGCATTAATTCAACACAAAATTACCAACAGTTAATGAGTCAAAAGGATAGCATTTATGCACTTTATAGCGATTCGTTGATGCAATACAAAGAAGCATTAAATCAATTTGTTTTAATTCAATACAAACCTAATTTGGCTATTAAAAAAATTACAGAAGGCGTAAATCAGTTTTTATATCTAACAATAAATAATGCTGGCGAAACCAATGCTATAAATACTTTCAACCAAAACCCAAGCCTTAATCATCAAATATTGCTTAATAATCAATCACAAAACGCTACCGATATGCTTCAAGATGTTACTGATAAAAGCATTTGGGTGGGCGATAAATATTTAGGCTTATTTCACTACACCAATCATCAATGGGAAGCCTTAACGCCTAATAGTATTCACTACAATACATCACAAGCTTTTGCTGAAAAAAATAATACCATGTGGGTGGCAGGTGGCTTATTTGCTGAATTGTATCATTATTCCTATTGTCCTAATGGATTTTATAGATACGAAAATGGAACGTGGGCAAAATTTAATAGATACAATTTAAATGGATTAGATACCGTATTTGATTTGGTTTCAGTAGTTGCAGCACCTCATGAACAAAAAGTATATTTTGGTTCGTTTGGTTGGGGTTTAGTGGAATACAATATTGATGAAAATAAAATTGTAGTGTACAAAAAAAATAACTCAACCTTATCAAACGTTGATGGTGACCCAACATCAGTACGAATAGGTGATGTAGCCTTTGATAGTAACAATAATTTATGGATGACCAACTATGGCGCAAGCAATGGCATTGCTGTAAAAAAAGCAGATGGAACTTGGAAAAGTTTTAGGGCACAAGCCAATACTAGTAACTTTGGTAAACTGATAATAGATAAAAACAATCAAGCTTGGATGACAACCCACGAAGTTGGCGGCACAAGTGGTGGTGGTTTAGTGGTATTTAATTATGGTAATGATGTAGATAATACTACAGATGATAAATACCGTCAGTTAGTAAAAGGAGGTGGCTACGGCAATTTGCCAAGCAATAATGTATTTGCTATTGCTGAAGATAAAGATGGACAAGTTTGGATAGGAACCGATGCCGGAGTAGCAGTGTTTTCAAGCCCTGCCGATATTACAACCACTGGCGATGCACAACAAATAATAGTATCAAACCCTACCGATAGCATTGCAGCATATTTATTTAGTAGTGAAATAATTAATGATATAAAAGTAGATGGAGCCAACCGAAAATGGATTGCAACAACCCATGGCGTATGGTTAATGTCAGCCGATGGAGCAACTGAAATTTATCATTTTAATCAAGATAATAGTCCATTACTTTCAGATAGAGTAAGCGCAATAGGCATTAATAATACCAATGGCGAAGTTTTTTTTACCACTGAAAATGGT
Organism: Bacteroidota bacterium; assembly: GCA_041165265.1. Classification (GTDB taxonomy): domain Bacteria; phylum Bacteroidota; class Bacteroidia; order Chitinophagales; family CAIODY01; genus CAIODY01. The sequence continues at coordinate 1,822 of JBEANU010000275.1, forward strand.
TTGTGTTCATTTAAAAGTGATGCAACAAAAGGTGGTGAAAAAAATGAAAAAGTGTTGGTGTATCCTAACCCTATACCTCGTAATTTTGCTGGTACAATTGCTATACGAGGCTTGGTGGATAATGCATTTGTGAAAATTACTGATATCAACGGGCAATTAATTTACGCCACCAAAGCCTTAGGGGGGCAAGCCATTTGGGATGGCAAAAACTTAAAAGGCGAAAAAACATCAACAGGTGTTTATCTTGTTTTTTGTACCAACGAGCTAGGAAATGAAACTACAGTTGCAAAAATTTTGTATGAAAAATAATTAGAAAAACGCTTTACAAAAATTGATTAATTTCGCCATCTTAAATAAAAAATAAAAGAAAATATGGGTAGGATATTTGAAAAACGAAAACATAAAATGTTTGCCAGATGGGATAAAATGGGCAAAGCATTTACACGTGTAGGTAAAGAGATTGCAATAGCTGTAAAAACAGGTGGCCCTGATGTTGAATCAAATGCAAGGCTGCGTACCATTATTAAAAACGCAAAGGCATTAAACATGCCTAAAGATAGAATTGAAGCTGCCGTAAAACGGGCAGCTAGTAAAGACCAAGCAAACTATGAAGAAGTAACTTTTGAAGGCTATGCCGTAGGTGGTGTAGGTGTTTATGTTGAGTGTGCTACCGATAACAATACCCGTTCAGTAGCTAATATTCGCTCGTATTTTACTAAGTATGATGGTGCTTTAGGAAAGAGTGGCTCGTTAGATTTTATTTTTGAACGCAAAGGCGTTTTTAAAATAAAACCCGAAAATGTAAATGCCGAGGAATTAGAATTTGAATTAATTGATTTTGGTTGTGAAGAGTTTATGTTTGATGATGAAGAAGGAACCATTATTTTTTATACACCATTTGCTGATTTTGGAAAAATGACCAAAGCATTAGAAGACAAAAACATAAATGTAATTAGTGCTGAATTACAACGAATACCTAATAACTTGGTAGATTGTGATGAAGCCACAGCTGAAAGGGTTTTAGCTTTGGTGGATAGAATTGAGCAAGATGATGATGTACAACAAGTTTTTCATAATATGAAATAATTTTTTTTAAAAGCCTTGTGTAGCAATAAACACAAGGCTTTTTTGATTTGAATAAATTTTTAAGAATGAAATTTTTTTTAATAGTAATATTGTTTTTAGCATCATCGTGTGGTATTTTTAAAAAAGATGACGGACTGAAAATTGAAGAACCAACGGTAAAATTTATAGGTACAAAATGGTGTTTAACTCATATCAATCAAAATGCAATTACCATCAATTTTGAAAAACCTATTTATATAAAAATAGTAGATGAAAAATCGTTTAAAGGTTTTGGAGGTTGTAATCAAATTTGGGGCGTTTGCAAACAAATGAATACCGCCATACAGTTTGCCAGCATAGCCCGTACAAAAATGCTATGCAAAAATATGACCTATGAAAATCAACTAATTGCTACATTACCCAATGCTGAAGCGTATATTATTAGTGGCAATAAATTAAAAATACTTACTTCAAAAGCGGATATCATATTGCAATTTCAGGCTATTGATGAAAAGTAAACATTACCCCTTTTATTTATTATTTTTGTCCTCCTCAAAATGAACAATTCATATATTTCTTCAACTAAAAAGCTCGGTATTTTGGGCGGTGGTCAGCTGGGTAAAATGTTGTTGCAATGCACCAACACTTGGGATGTGTACACCAAAGTATTAGAGCCAACCGCCGATTCACCTTGCAAAAATTTATGCAATGAATTTGTGCAAGGCAGTTTGCATGATTTTCAAACCGTTTATGATTTTGGTAAAAATTGTGATGTACTCACTATCGAAATTGAGCATGTGAATGTAGAAGCCTTGAAAAAATTAAATGCTGAAGGTATAAAAGTTCACCCCCATCCAATCGCTTTAGAAACCATACAGGATAAGGGTTTACAAAAAATATTTTATCAACAAAATAATTTTCCTACTGCTGAATTTGTGTTGTGTGAAAACAAAAATGAAGCATTAGCAATTGCTGAAAAATGGAATTATCAAGCGGTACAAAAAAGTAGAAAAGCAGGATATGACGGCAAAGGCGTTTTTGTTTTAAGCGGAAAAAATGAAGCAGAAAATTTGATGGATGTGCCTTGTGTGATGGAAAGAAAAATTTCATTAAAAAAAGAAATAGCTGTTATTGCATCACGAAATGAAAATGGCGATGTGAAATGTTTTCCATCAGTTGAAATGGATTTTCATGCAGGCGCAAACATGCTGGATTTACTACTGTTTCCGGCACAAATTGAAAAAGAGTTGGAAGACAAAGCAGAAAAAATTGCTGCGGAATTAATCACTAAATTTAACATTTGTGGTTTGTTAGCTGTTGAATTTTTTGTGGATGAAAACAATCAATTGTTAATCAATGAAGTTGCACCTCGGCCACACAATAGCGGACATCAAACAATTGAAAGCAGCATCACTTC